>CAZGYW010000534.1:0-2744 GCA_964530495.1 uncultured Anaerolineae bacterium | reverse complement strand
CGAGCTGATCCAGCATGTCTACCGCAGAGCGATCGCCTCCAACTACACCCTGGGGCAGGCCGTTCCCAACCGTGATCAGCTGTACGACCGGGCGAATACCCTGATCAAGCGCTATCATGCCCCGTATATCATGCAGCATTACCTGCCGCATTTCACCCTGCTCACCAACATCCAGCCAGGGGATCGGAGCCTGATGCAGCAGGAAGTCGCCGCGATGTTGCAGGACCAGGCGCCGGATCCCAACATTTATCTGGATCGGATCGCCCTGATGGTGCGGCCCGGTCCAACCGGCCCCTGGATCATTGACGAGGAGATTCTACTGGAATGACCAGCCTGCCCGGACGGAAAAGCCCGGATGCATTGTGCCGGGCGGAGTATCTGTTAATGGCCCGCCAGAGCCGCGTCCTGGGGTTTGACCCTGCCCAGATTGCGCGCTCCCGGCAGGAACTTGTGGAGCGGACCGGGACAATCTGGACGGTCCGCCATGTGGCCTACAAGCCGACCGGCGTGGCGCTGGGCTGCCCGCTGCCGGATGCGCGCGCGACGCGCCGCTTCTGGCGCATTGCGCAGGTGGTCGATCACCATCTGCGCGGCCTCAGCGCTGATGGGGCACCGGAACCGTTCGCTTATGTGCCGGCCAACTGGTACCACGCCACGCTGCTGAATTACACGCATTTCGACGACTGCGCCGCAGGAGAGATCCGGCCACTGGGGGCAGAAGACTGGCCGGACCTGTGCCAGGCTGTGGCGGAGGCGAACGCGGGGCCGATCTCGGTTGAATGCAGCGGGCTGGTGCTGACCCGCTCAGGGCGCTTGCTCGTGACCGGGTTCCCAGATTCCGAGGCCGTCTATCGCCTGCGCGCCTGCGTCGCCGAACGGCTACCCGGGCTGCGCACCCATATCCCCGCCACCGTGCATTTCAAGCTGGGCCATCTGCTGACCTGCCCCGCAGAAAGCGATCGGGAGCGATTGCTGGCCCATGTGGCACTATGCGGGCAGCACATCAGCGCCCGCCTGACCTTTAGCAGCGTCCACACGCCGCTGGGGACAATCGCGCTGTGAGCATCTGGTGGAGAAAGGCGTGAGCCAGCCGCGTGGCCGCGGGCGTCATCACTCCTGCCGGTCGGCCCGCGAGGAGGGGCGCACCCCCCACAGGGCGGCTCAGTCCTGCCCTGGCTCTGCGGGCTGGCTGTGGCGGTAGATGATCACGTCCACTGGCGCGACGGTCACCAGCCCTTCGCCGATCATGCTGTCAATCTCCGCAACGAAATTGGCGATTCGCTCCGGCTCGTCGACGATCTCGATCACGATCGGCAGGTCTTCGGACAGGCGCAGAATCCGGGAGGAGCGGATGCGGCTGTTGAAGCCGTAGCCCAGCACCCCGCGCAGCACAGTCGCCCCGGCCAATTCGCGCGCGTGGGCCATCTCCACGATGACCTGGTACAGCAGCCGGCCCTTGAACTTGTCGTTTTCGCCGATGAAAATGCGCAGGAGTCGCGCCTCGGTAAACAGCTTCATCGCTATTCCCTCCCCGCTTACCCACCGCCCAGCGTCATGCCGAGCCACAGCGCCAGCACGCCGGTGATGAGCTGCCCGCCCACGTTCAGCGCGGCGAGCGCCCACTGGGCCGTTTGCAGCAGTCCGCCCGTCTCAAAGATGAAGGTCGAAAACGTGGTGAACGCCCCCATGAAGCCGGAGAGGACGATCACGCGCGTCTCGCCGCTGATCACCAGGCGGCTCTCCGCCAGAGCCCACACCAGCCCGAAGAGAAAACACCCGATCATGTTGACGCCGAACGTCCCCAGCGGGAAGTCCAGGCCGTTCAGGCGCTGGATGCCCCCGGCCAGGTAGTAGCGGGCCAGTGTCCCCAGCGCGCCGCTGAGCGCGAGCAGTATCACCTTTTCCATGCGTCTGTTTCCAGTGTAGGCCCTTTCATGCTGATTGCCGACTCCACTCCTCACCCGGGGGCGCAATTGCGGGTTTCAATTCAGAACGGATGGGACGGAGTCACCGGATTGCCGCGGATTCAAAATCATCAAACGAATCCGTGAAAATCGCGCCTTTATCCACAGCAACCGTTATGAATTGGACCTTCCAATCCCGCCCGCTCGCATACACAAAAAACGACTCCCACCCATTGCGGTAGGAGTCATTAGCTGGCGAGAGCGTTTCGGGCGAACTCCATCGCCCTGCAGATTGGTGGGGTGCGCCCAACAGCGGCAAGTATAGCGATCCGGCCCGCGGCTGGCAATCACCTTTCCGGCAGGGTGCTAAGGCTCCGGCGGGGCGTTGCCGATCACGTTCCCATCGTCGTCGGTGAGCAGCAGGCCCTTGCTCGTGTCCAGTATCACAAACGTGTTGCCCCAGGGATCGGCTACCACCGCGCAGCGCCCGATCTGGATGTCAAACGGCGGCACCAGCACCCGCCCGCCCGCTGCCTCGAAACGCGCTACAGCGGGTTCCACCGCCTCAACCTTGAAATCGACTTCCTGCGCGCGCGGCTGCGTGTGCAGCAGGATCTCGGTAGTGGTGCCTGGCATGCGCAGCCCTGCCGCTTCAGCGGTCCGCCAGATCAGCTCGTGCCCCAGCGCATCCCGGTAGAACGCCAGCCCGGCGTCAAGGCTGGAAACTGGCAGGCCGACGCAATCCACCAGCTGCAACAGCGGTTGTCCAGGCGTCATGGTCACACCCTCCTGACCTGCTCCGAATGATTGATCCGGCGCTTCTTCGCTACCCGAATACCT
>CAZGYW010000533.1:1034-2745 GCA_964530495.1 uncultured Anaerolineae bacterium | reverse complement strand
GCCATCTCGGCATCGCTGACAGGATCATCATTGCCCCGCAGCGGAAAGCCGCTGCAAGCGCTCAGCGCGAGGGTTAACACAATCATTACCGGGATGAGTTTCTTCATGTTCAGCTCCTTATTCATCTGGCAGCCGAGGGTGACCTCAACCTGCTTTATATCCGATCTTGCGCAAAAAGTCCACGCGCCAACGCACATCCGCTTCCGTTTCAAACCCTTTCGGCTCTTCACCTTCCACCACGCCCATGATGCCGCGTCCGCGCCCGTTGTCATACACGATGACCTCGGTCTCGTTGGCGGTGGCGCAGAAGATGTTGCACACCTCGGGGATATTCTTGACCGTGTTCAATACATTGATGGGGAAATACCCCTCGCCGAGCATGATGATAAAACTGTGCCCCGCGCCGACGCGCATGGCATTCTCACGCGCCAGGTCGGTCAGCAGTTCGTCCGTCCCGGAGGAGCGGATCAGGCAGGCGCCCGAGGCTTCGCAGAACGCCAGCCCGAACTTGATGCCCGGCACCGCGCCCACCAGCGCCTCGTGGATATCCTCGACCGTCTTGATGAAATGCGACTGCCCCAGGATGAAATTCAGATCGGCAGGTTTCCTGATCACTACATTTTCAAATTCCATGGCATATCTCCCTTCTGAATGCTCCAATACACGGCTGACATGGCTTCGTTGCAACCGTCCCTTTTTCATTGCAACCTTCATGCCATTTTTCATCCCGCGGCGCGTTGCGCTTTCTTGGGGTAAAATAGAGAGGCATTTTGAAAGGACGCCGCCATTGTTCGAGATCATCTTCCTCGGTACCTCCGCCTCAGCCCCCTCCCCCAAGCGCAACCTCCCCGCCTACCTGGTGCAGCACGATGAATACCGCTTCCTGGTGGATTGCGGCGAGGGCACCCAGCGCCAGATCCTGCAGTCCGGCATCGGCTTCAAACGCCTCAACCGCATCCTCATCACCCACGGACACCTCGACCACATCCTCGGCTTGGGCGGGCTGCTCTCCACCTTCATGCGCTGGGAAAGCATCGACAGCCTGGAGATCTACGGCGGCGCCAGCGCGCTTGAGCGCATCAGCGACCTCATTCACGGCGTGGTGCTGCGCGGCGCCAGGGCGCCTATGCCCGTTTCCCTCATCCCGGTCAAGCCCGGTCTGATCTTCGACGCTGCCGATTTCAGCGTCAGCGCCTTCCCGGTCAGCCACCGCGGACCCGACTGCTACGGCTATCTCTTCGAAGAGAAAGGCCGCCAGCCTTTCCTGCCCGAAAAAGCGGAAGCCCTCGGCATCACGCCCGGACCCCTCTACGGCAGGCTCGTCAAAGGCGAGAGCATCACCCTCGCGGATGGCAGCGTGGTCACCCCCGAGATGGTTACCGGCGAGTTCCGCCCGGGCACCCGCCTGGCCGCCATCGGCGACCTCGGCGAGACCGATAGCCTGGTTGACCTGCTGAACGGTGTAGACGGTCTCGTCATCGAGTCCACCTACCTGGAGGAGGAACGCGAGATGGCGCGCCAGTTCGCGCACCTCACCGCCCGCCAGGCCGCCTCGTTCGCGCACCAGATCGGCGCCGGCAAGCTCATGCTCACCCACCTCAGCCGCCGCTACCGCGACAAGGACGTGCTGGCTGAAGCCCGTGTGGTCTTTGAGAACGTCTCCGTCGCGCGCGATTTCGACACCTTCACCATTCGCAGAGAAGCCTGATCT
>CAZGYW010000533.1:0-1024 GCA_964530495.1 uncultured Anaerolineae bacterium | reverse complement strand
AAAACTCGCGCCTGTTATTGATATACATGCAGCCTGTTTTATGGTATTCTTAAAGATGCGAAGTTCCAGGCGTTTCCATTATTCATTGCCATCATCGTGATCATTTTTTGGGGATTGTTTTTCGCTACCCTCCTTTTATTATCCTGCCTGGACTTTCAAGGTCGCTGTCAAGATGAGTCCGTTTACCGGTAAACCTGCGCACCTCAACCCGTCATCCGGGCCGTTCTCGTATACCTGCCCGCACCTCGGCATGCTGGATGACCCCAGCACTGTCACACTCTTCCCGTCGGACGCCAATTACTGCGCCTACTGCCGCCAGCCCGCCATCCCCAATTACGCGCACCAGTCCACCTACTGCCTCTCGCAGAACTACGTCAAATGCCCCATCAGGGCAGGCACCTCCCCTGACCGCATGCCCGCGAAGTTGCGCTGGCACCGCTACACCGGAGTGGACCGCGCGGCTTTCTTAAAAGGAGCCATCGGCGGCGCGATCGCCCTGATGCTGGCGCTCTTCTTCATCCTGTGGATGCCCGGCATCATCTCAGACGCGCTGCTCACGCTCGCGCCTACCAGCGCTTCCGGCGGCAACTGGCCCACCCTCACCCCCAGCCTCACCTCCATGTACACCGCCACACCCACCAGCACTTCCACCGACAGCCCCGCCCCGCGCCGCACGTCCACCCTGCGCGCCTCCGCCACCGCCTCCTCCACCGCCACCGCAACGCTCTCCCCCACCGCTGCCGCCACGCGCTACCGCTCCCCCACCGCCACCTTCACCTACACCCCGCCGCCGCCCAACCCGCCCGCGCCGACTGCTGTCCCCACCAAACGCCCGAATACCGCCGTGCCCACCGCCACCAAAGTTCCACCCACGGCTACCAACACCGAGGTGCCAATCCCCACCGATACCCCGGTTCCCGCCACACCGCTCGGCCCCACCGAGACGCCCATTATTGTACCGACCATCCCCTGATCCTCCCGGCTGTGACTTTCCTCCCCCCAGATCGGAAGAGCACACGTCTGA
>CAZGYW010000532.1:0-2751 GCA_964530495.1 uncultured Anaerolineae bacterium | reverse complement strand
TGCGTCCTCCGACCCCAGAACGGCTGATCCGCTGTAAAGGGGATAACCATCGAAGGAACTCCGGAGCGGAGCGCCAGCCCGGTGGTGCCCGACCCACCGTGATGAATCACGGCAGCCATGCGCGGGAACAGCCAGGCGTACGGCGCGTACTCCAGCGCATAGACCGTCGCTGGCAGTTGCGGCCCACCGAGCCGTGCCCAGCCCGCGTGCAGTATGCCGCGCCGCCCGCTCTGCCGCAGGGCCTCAAGGATGAGCACCGTCATCTGCTGCGGCTCAGGCACGGGCATGCTGCCAAAGCCGATGAACACCGGCGGTTCGCCTGCCGCCAGAAACGCCAATAGATCGGGGGAGGGTCGCCAGTCCGGCTCCTCCAGCGTCCAGTAGCCCGTGGTGTGGACGTGTTCGCCCCACTCCGGCTGGAGCGGAACAACGTGTTCGCTGAAGCCCTGGATCACGGGGACGCGCTCGCGGGCCATGCGGCTCATGTTGCCCCACCAGAACGAAGCAGGCGGCAGCCCATGGGCTCTCCGGTAGCGGTTGATGGCCGGGCGAAACGGCTGCCAGGCCAACTGCTGCCCGAGCCGGTACGTCAGGCGGTTATACCAGCCGCCCAGCGAAAAGCCGCGCGGCAGCAGAGGCAGCGGCCATGCGGCGGTGATTTCCTGCGGAATGACCGACAGCGCAATATACGGCACGCCCAGGTATTCCGCCAGGTCATAGCCGTAGAATCCGCCGGGCAATTGGCTCAGGATCGCATCCGCGTCATGCAGCGCCGCGTCGGAAAACGCCTGGCCGTAGCTCTCGGTGATCGCGCCGAACGTGCGCATGATGCCGCGGTACATGTGCAGCAGGTTGAGGCCCCGGCCCTTGCTCTGGTCGGACAGCATCGCATTCGTCAGGGCCTGAGCATCACCGGCCACGGGAAAGAAGTCCAGCCCCTGCTGGCGCACCAGGGGCTCGAAGCTCTCCAGGGTTACAACCCGCACGGCATAGCCCGCATCAACCAGGCCACGCCCCAGTGCGACGCAGGGCTGGACATCCCCCCGCGATCCAATCGCGATGATCACGAGTCGCGTCACGTCCTCGCCCTCCCCAGCCCTGCGTCGCGAGCCTTGATGATTGCCTGGGCACGGTCCGCCACCTGCAATTTGCTGAAGATATTCGAAATGTGATTGCTCACCGTCTTGACCGTCACGTGCAGTTGACCGGCAATCTCATGGTTGTTCAGACCGCGGGCGATCAGGTCCAGCACCTCGCGCTCCCGCTCGGATAACTCAGGGAACGGCGCACCGCGGCCCGGCGGCCCGCTACCCAGGTTCCGGAAGTAGTTCATCACGCGGCCGGCGATGGCCGGGCCGAACAGCACCTCACCCTCCGCCACGGCCCGGATCGTCCTCAGGACTTCGGCTTTGTCCGCGCCCTTGAGCACATAACTCCTCGCTCCGGCAGTGATCGCCGCGAACAGCGACTCGCTATCTTCCAGCATCGTCAGCATGATGATCTTCGTCTCCGGCACGGCTTCCAGGATGCGCCTGCTGGCCTCAATGCCATTCATGTCGCCCATTTGAATGTCCATGAGGATCACGGCGGGCTGAAGGGCCGCCGCCTGTTGGATCGCCTCCCGGCCGCTTGCCGCCTCGCCGACAATCTCAACGTCGTGTACCGTCAGGAACATCGCCCGCAGCCCTTCGCGGAACAGCGTATGGTCATCCACGATCAACAGGCGCACAGGGTTCTCAGTCATTGGGGATCGCTCGCTTCGGATAGGGGCAGCACCACGCTGATCTGTGTCCCACCCTCCGGACGTGATTGCAGATGGAATGTCCCGCCAAGCTCTTCCGCGCGCTCGCGCATGGAACGCAGCCCCACGTTTGGAACGGCGTCCCGGGCCAGCCCGCTGCCATCATCCGTGATGGTGATGTCCAGATGGGGCGGCTGCGCCCGGAGCCGCAGGGCGATCCAGCAGTGCTGCGCCCCGGCATGCTTGAGCACATTAGTGACCGCCTCCAGCGTGATGCGATAAGCCGCCGATTCCACAGCTGCGGGCAGATCCGCTGGCAGCTCATCGGCCTCGAGGCTGATCTGCAGGCTGTTCGGATGACCCCTGAGTTGACCGACTGCTCCCCGGAGTGCCTCCGCCAGCCCCAGCTCGTCGAGCGCCGGCGGGCGCAGATCATGGACCACCCGCCGCACGTCCGCGACCAGGTGTTGCGCCTGGCGCTTGACCTCCACCAGCATCGCACCCGCCGCCGCAGGATCGGGCGCGATGAGGTCAGCGGCGGCATCGACCTTCAGCGGCAGGCTGGCCAGCCCCGGGCCCAATCCATCGTGCAGATCGCGGCGGAGGCGCCGGCGTTCTTCCTCCCGCGCGCTCACAATCCGCTGCCGTGACTGGCGCAGAGCGTCCGAGAGCTGCACGGCGCGAACGGTGGTCGCCGTGAGTGCCGCAATTGTCGTCAGCAGCGAACGCTCCTCGCGGCTGAAAGACTCCTCCGGCCCGCGAGGGGCCACCGTCAACAACCCGACCGTCTCGTTCCGGTAGATAAGGGGGATTGGTTCAGCCCGGTCGACCGGCGCTCCCCATTCTGCGGCTGGCGCCAGGTGCCCCCCCTCATCCGGCAGCGCGATGGCCACATGTGGGATTTTGAGCGTGCTGGCGATAGTCTGTGCCAGGGTGGGCAGGATGGCGGCCTGCGTATCCGCCGTCTCCAGGTGATGGGCCAGCCGGGTCAGCACCGCGGCCGGGTCATC
>CAZGYW010000531.1:0-2754 GCA_964530495.1 uncultured Anaerolineae bacterium | reverse complement strand
CGCAGGCGCTCGATGGCGAAGTCCCGGCCCGGGTTGTCGCAGGCTTCCAGCGCGGCGATCGCCGCTTCCACCGGGTAGCGCACCCGCCAGATGTCCACATCCGCCCGGCCGCTATCAAGCGTCACCACGGCGTAGGATGCGCGCTGGTCGCCATCGAAGGGCAGGCCGACGCTGCCGGGATTGACGAAGCGCCACGTCCCCAGGTCGCGATCCATCGGCTTGTGGGTGTGCCCGCCGACGGCCAGCCGCCCCTCGCGGTCAAGCAGGGCATCCAGCAGCACGTCGTCGGGCGTGTAGGGCAGCAGGACCATCTCGTCGTCGCCCGGCCCGGCGTGAAAGCCCACCACCTGCCCATAGCCAGCCACCATGTGGCTGAGGTCGGTCCCCAGCGTGAGCAGGTATTCGGCCTCCTCCCCGCTCAGGCGCTGCGCCGTCCAGGCGAAGTTGGCGTCGCGGGCCAGCATCATGCGGACGTAGGCCGGCCAGGTGGCGGCGGTGGGACGCTCCGCGTGGGGGCGCGCCCAGGTGGTGACGTAGCGGTCGGTGTTGCCCTGGATGACGCGGGTGGTCGCTTCCGGCAGGGCGCGGATGGCGGCCAGGCAGCCGTTCGGCTCCGGGCCGAAGGCCACCAGGTCGCCCAGAATCCAGGTCAGGTCGGCGCCGCCCGCCGCCGCAAGGTCATCCAGGACGGCGCGCAGGGCGTGCAGGTTGCCATGAATATCCGAGAGCAAGGCTAAACGCATCACAAAACTCCTTATCAACACAGGCGACTATTTGGCAGCAGGCGCTGCGCGCGCCGGCGTGCGCGTATTATAGCGCCCCCTGTGCCGGGCAGTCTCGCGGCGGCCGGCATGTCGTGTGGTGCGCTGCAATGTGGCCTATAATCAGGGGCAGCGACCACTCATCCAGCGGAGACAACCATGCCCAGGTATCGCGACCTTGATCCTATCAATAACCCCGAGCACCGGCGTATCGCCGAGCGCCTGCTCATCCTGCGCCGCCAGTTGGATCGGGATATCCCGGCCTCCCGCTCGCTGGCCCATAACCTCCTCTTGGCCACCTGGAACATCCGCGAGTTCGACGCCCCGGCCTACGGGGAACGCATCCCGGAAGCGATCCACTACATCGCTGAGATCATCGACCGCTTCGACCTGGTCGCTGTGCAGGAGGTGCGCAGCGACCTGAACGGCCTCAAGCGGGTGCTGGCCCTGCTCGGTGACCACTGGAAGTACCTGATCACGGACGTGACCGAAGGCGACCCCGGCAACGACGAGCGGATGGCCTTCCTCTACGATTCGCGCAAGGTGCGCTTTGGCGGGCTGGCCAGCGAGATGGTGCTGCCGCCGCTCAGCAAGAAGGACGCGCAGGGCAAAACCGTCTACGAGCCGGTGACGCAAATCGCGCGGACGCCGTTCCTGTGCGGGTTTGAAGCGGGCTGGGCCAACTTCATGCTGAGCACAGTCCACATCCTGTACGGGGAGCAGGTGGCGGACGATCCCCGGCGCGTGGCCGAGATCGAGCATATCGCGCAGTTCATGCGCCGCCGCTCGGAAGAGCCAGCCGCGTGGTCCAACAATCTGATCCTGCTGGGTGACTTCAACATCTTCAGCCACAGCGACCTGACCATGAACAAGCTCCTGGAAGCGGGCTTTTCCATCCCGGCGGGGATCAACGGCCCGCAGGCGCTCCCGGCCTCCAACGTGACGCGGGACAAGTACTACGACCAGATCATGTTTCGCGTGCGGGACCGCCGCTTCGGTGAGATCGGCGCGTCCGGTGCGTTCGACTACTACGAGTCCGTCTTCCGGGCGGAAGATGAGGCGCTCTACATCCCGTACATGGGCAAGGCTTACCATGTGACGGCCGACGGGAAGGCGCGCAAGAACAAGTCCCTGTACTACAAAACATACTGGCGCACGCACCAGATGTCCGATCACCTGCCGCTGTGGGTGGAGCTGCGGATCGACTATTCGGATGACTACCTGGAGCGCAAGCTGACCGGAGAGGCATAGCGGTGCCGGTCGAACCGGGTGGAGCGACGTGTGGAGAAGGGCTGCAAAAATGAAGTACCAATTCTCGGTGGATAACGAAACCTTTGCGCGGTACTGGCTGGACGTCCGCTACCGGATGCGCGAGCGCGGATTCCTGCGCGGGCTGCGCTTTGCCGTGGGGCGTGCCGGCTGGGACGACTTCTTCTCCTCCACCCATCTGCTGCTGTTCGCGCAGGCGGTCCGGGACGAGCCGGTGACCGTCCAGCCGGACGTCCCGATCACGTACCGCTTTGCGACCGAGCAGGATATCCCGCTGTTCAGCCATCTTTACGAGTGGCCCTCCACCCTGCATGACCACGCCGTGCTACTTCGGAACGGTGCCCGCTCGATCCTCGCCCTGGACGGTGAGCGGCTGGTCGGGCATGTGGCGGGCACGATCCTGAACGCGACGCTGACCTCGGTCCGGGTCATCGGCCCGGCCATCGGCCAGGCTGTGCCGGTCGTGCCGGGGGAAGACGCCTACCTGGAGGCAGCGTATGTGCATCCGGAATACCGGGGCAAGCACATCGCGACGCTGCTGACGCTGCACCTGCTGGCCGATCTTTATGCGCAGGGCGTGCGCCGCTCCTTTATGATCGCGCGGGCCGACAATACGCCGTCCATCCAGACCCTGAAGGGCATGGGCGGCCAGGTTGTGGGCGAGCTGTGGATTCATCGGCTGGCAGCCCTGGCGCTGATCCGGGTGCAGGGCATCGAGTCCTGA
>CAZGYW010000530.1:0-2757 GCA_964530495.1 uncultured Anaerolineae bacterium | reverse complement strand
GTGCTCGCCGCCTCGGATGCGCGAGTGGCCGGGGGGGTGGCGGGCGTCGAGTCGTTCTTCTCCTGGCTGCTGAGCGCCTGCAGCGCATCTTCCACCTGATTGCGGAACCACTGCTGGACGCTGGAGCCGCGCACCTGGGCGCGCAGCGCCTCCGCCCGTGCGGCGCGCGCTTCGCGCGGCATGGTCAGCGCCTCGTGCAGACCGCGTGCCGTGCTGTAGGTATCGAATGGCGACACGACCACCGCGTGCTCGCCCAGTTCGTAAAACGCCCCGGCATGCTCGGAGAGCACCAGCACGCCATCCCGCTGATTGACCAGCGAGCCTTCCTTCGCCACCAGGTTCATGCCATCCGCGATCGGGTTGACCAGCAGCACGTCGGCGATCTGCATGGCGGCCAGCGCGCGGTGGTAGTTGTTGCCCACGATGATCCGCACCGGCTCCCAGAACTCATCGCTGTATTCGGCGTTGATCATCCCCGCCTCGGCCATGATCTGGCGCAGATAGTCTTCGTACTCAGAGACCTCCAGCCGGGACGGCACCAGCAGGGCCAGCATATTCACCTTGCCGCGATGCTCCGGGTATTCGACCAGCAGATCGCGGAAGGCCCGCAGGCCGCGCAGGATGTTCTTGCTCGGCTCCACGCGGTCTACCCGCAGGATGAGCTGGCGGTCACCGATAAAGGTGAGCAACTGGGCCTTCAGCAGGTGGGTCTGCGGCTCCGCCACCAGCGCTTCCACCGCTTCGCTGTCGATGGAGATCGGGTAGGCGCGCGCTTCCACCTGGCGCCCCCGGTAGGTAATGGAGTCCCGCGCCCCGCGGGAGTGCGCCTCCGGTACGTAGAAGCGGCAGGTCTGTACAAAATTGAAGGCATCCCTGCGGGTCTGGAAGCCGATCCGGTCGGAGGCCAGCAGGCTCTGGAGCAGCGTGAGCCGGATCTCGCGGGGGAGGACGCGCCAGGCATCCGGCCCCGGCCAGGGGATGTGCACAAACGGCTGAATCTGGACACGCTCGCCCAGCAGCTCGCGCAGGAACTGCGGCACCAGGTACAGCTGGTAGTCCTGCGGGAAGATCAGGATCGGGCGGGTGGGGTCCTCACCCTGCACGCTCTCGGCGATCACCTCCGCGAACTGGCGGTTGATGGCGACATACCCGTCATGCCAGGCCTGCCAGGTCTCCTTGCTGATTTCGGGCTTGCGCGGGGTATCCCACAACTGGTGCTGCAGGAACCACAGCAGCGGGTTGGCGATCTCGTTGTAGTACTGCCGGTAGCGGCGCCGCTCCGTCACGATCAGGCGCAGCTTGATGTCCTGCAGCGTCTGCACGGCGCTGCCCTGGGCCTGGGCCCATTTGCGGTCGCCGGGGCTGAGGGCCGCCGCGATCCACATCACGTCATGCTGCTGGGCCAGCGCGAAAAGCGCGGTCACCAGCCCGCCGCTGCCCCGGGTGGTCGTGAATGTGCCGTCTTTCTGGGCGGTGAAGGAGAACGGCCCCCGGTTGGAGGCGATGATGATCAGCGGGTTCGGCGGGGTTTCTGAACGATCGGAAGAGTAAGGCTCCGAGCCATTGTTGGTAAGCAGCAAACAGACTTTCCTTTACTAATTCATACCGAATTTCGATGCAACAGGTCTTCAGTATAGCATATTCGAATGGGATTTCGATTGTGCGGGGTGTCCAAACCCGGTTGGGGCAGCCGCCGGGCGGTGTGCCCCCTGTCCCATCATGCCACTGCCGGGCCGTTCTTGACGGGCTTGGATATCCCACATAATCGGGTACAATACCCGAAACATTGCTGAGTACTTGCGTCTCACCCTTGCAGCGTGCCGGGGCACATTATTTAGGATACCCTGATGGATCAGTATATTGCCGCTTTCGCCAGCCAGATCAACGGCGTCACCGCCAACACCCGCCGGACGTACTGGAACGACCTCAAGCACTTCAGCCGCTGGTATGCGGAGCGCGAAGGGCAGCCGCCCACGCTGGAGGCGATCACGCCGATGGTCGTCGTGCTGTACAAAGCCGCGCTCGTGGATAAGCTGGAATTCAAGCCGGCCACCGTCAGGCGCCGCCTGGCAACGCTGCACCGCTTCAGCCAGTGGGCCGTTGAAAAAGGGCTGATGACCGAGCTACCCACCCGCAAAGTGAAGATCCCGTCCGTGCCGCAGCCGGAGCCGAACCCGCTGCCCCCCGCGGATGTGGAGCGCCTGCTCCAGGCTGCGCGCGAGGATCGTCACAAGCTGGCGGGGCGTAACCATGCCATCCTGCGCCTGATCGCGGATGCAGGGCTGCGGGTAGGCGCACTGGTGGCCCTGCGCGGGAGCGACGTTGAGCAGGCCGCCGACGGGCAGACTCTCGCCCTGCGCGTGCAGATCGCAGGTGGGAACACCCGCCGCATTGCGCTGCCCCCGGCGACGGCCGCCGTGCTGCAGGACTACCTCGCGAGCCACCCGACCTCCCCCGCCGACCCGCTGTTCGTCTCCACGCGGGGCACGGTGCTCAACACGGAAACGGTTCGCCACATCGTCAACAAGTACGCCGCGCAGATCGGCCTCAACCCGCGCGAAGTTTCGCCCCGCCGGCTGCGCCGCGAGTCCGCCTAACCCGCCGGCCTCGAAAACAGGCTCACCGCAAAGATCGCAGAGGCCAAAGACAAGAGCGCAAAGAGTCACCGCCGCCCGCCGCCTGCCTCTGCCCGTAGCTGACCGCTGAGGCAAGAAGAAGCGTCGAAGCGGCAAGCGTCTATGCGTCCAAGCGTCCAGG
>CAZGYW010000529.1:0-2760 GCA_964530495.1 uncultured Anaerolineae bacterium | reverse complement strand
TCACGTAATCGGTGAATACGGTCGCCTTCCCTGCAGTGACCGTCTGCGCCAGAGTTTCAGCGTTGGCCTGCTCGCGGTCGCAGCACGCGATCAGACTCACCTCCGGCAGCGCGGCCAGGTTCGGACCCTGCTGCTTGCGCGCAAATCCCCCACAGCCATAGATCGCAACCTTGATTTCACCCGCCATCGCGTTCTCCCCCTGTCACTGTCACAGCTCACGTGCCAGTCACCCGGCGCGGCTCGCTCACTCCTCGTAAGGTTCTTCCAACTCCCCCATCGGCTTCAGATTGACGTCCTGCCCCCAGACGGTGCGCACCAGCTCCAGGTAGTGCATGTAGTTCTCCAGCGGCACATCCGGCGGCACGCGGTGGTCGCAGAAGCCAATGAACCCACCGTCCTCCACCAGCGGCGCCAGGCGACGCACTTCCGCTTCAATGTCCGCTTTGGACTGCGCCAGGATGTGCTTGTCAAAGCCGCCCAGCAGCAGCAGGTCGCGCCCGAACTTCTGGCGAAAAGCCACCGGGTCAGCGCCCCATGTGCCGACTTCCAGCGGGAACATGCAGTTGATCCCGGCATCCAGCCACAGCGGGACCAGCTCGTCGATCTTGCCGTCGCAATCCACCCACAGCACATCCACGCCGTGCGACCGCACCAGGTCACTGATGCGCCGGTAGTGCGGCACCAGGAACTGTTTGAAGTGGCGCGGGCTGAGCAGCGGCCCCGCCCGGTAGGCCATATCCTCCCACATCGCGAGGGCGTCAAAATGCCCGCCCGTCGCCAGCATCCGGGTCAGTACGCCGATGATGCAGTCCGCTGCCGTCGTCACCATCTCCTCAAACAGCACCGGATCGTCATACACCAGCAGGGAGACGTTCTCCATGCCCATCCAGTCCCGGATCCAGCCGTACAGGCTGCCGCCCGGCAGGGTGACCACGTTGCTGCGCCTGGGGTTGCGCCAGTTACGAACACGGCTGTCCCAGTCCGCCGGGTAGCGCCGCGGGGTATCCGGGTCCAGCCGGGGCTTGTAGTGCTGCTCCCAGCTTGCGCGGTCGACCAGCAGGTGGGATTGGTGCTGCGGGATCGTGCCCATGAACTTCTTGCGGAGCACGCGCACGCCGTCCTTCTGCTGCATGATCTCGTAATCGCCGTGATCCTCGAGCACGATCTCATCGAACAGCGGCTCGATCCCGGCGTTGACCCCGCTGCCAACCCAGTCCAGGCCAAAGTCCATCCCGAAGAACATATCGCTGTTGCCGGCCGTGACGTTACGGGGCAGGCCCTGGTCATACCAGAAGACCAGCGTTTCCTTCCAGAAGCCAAAATCGCAGATGGGCGAGCGATCGCGCGGCTGGTAGTGCATGGTCGCATTGAAGCGTTCGCGGTCGTTCATGGGTGTCCTCCCGGGCGGTCGCCCCGGCAGTGATGATGATCACGCGTAGTCGAACAGGGTCTTGATGGTTGCTTCCGGTTGCTGATCGATCAGGCGGTAGGCTTCCACCGCGTCTTCGTAGCGGAAGCGGCGGCCGATCATCGGCTCCACCTGGATCTTGCCCGCTTCCAGCAGGCGGATGCAGGTCTGCTCCACCCGCGCCAGGTCCCACAGCGGGTAGTGGCGGTGCGGCATCCCCCACACCGGCATGCTGGAGATCAGGGTCGGCCGGTTATGGTGCCACTCCGCGCCCAGCTGGATCGGCGCGGTGCCGCTGTAGTAGCTGGCCGCCACGATCGTGCCGCACACCTGCACGCTGCGGATGGCCGCCTGCAGGGCCGGGTACGCCCCGGAAATCTCGATGGCGACATCCACCCCCTTCTTGCCGGTGAGGTTCTTGATCTCCAGCGGGATATTCTGATGGGCGGCGTTCAGGGTCGCATCCGCGCCGAACTGGCGGGCCAGCGCCAGGCGGTTATCCAGCGTATCAACGGCGATCACCTGTTCGGCCCCGGCCAGCCGCGCCAGTTGCACGGCGATCAGGCCCAGCGCCCCCATACCGAACACCGCCACCCGGTCGCCGATCTTGACCTGGCCGTCGTGCACCGCGGTCAGGGCGAAGATGGACGGATCGGTGAACAGCGCGACTTCCGGTTTGAGCCCCGGGGGCAGGCGATACAGCTTGTTCTCATCGACAACGTTGGTGGGCCGGTGTGACATCCCGCCATGCACCCGGTCGCCAACCGCAACCCGCGTCACCTCGGCGCCGACTTCCAGCACCTCCCCGACCAGCCATGATCCCAGCCGGCAGGGATACAGGCTGTGCCCTTCCTTCGGCATAAACAGCCGGTATTCGGCGTCAAACGCTTCCGTCAGGAACGGCGTCTTGCCCCGGTACAGCGCCATCTCCGTGCCGTGCTTGATCCCGCTGACGATGGCTTTCAAACGCACCTCATGCGGGCCAAGCACCGGCTCGGTGTAGTCACGAAACTCAATGGTACGTTCCGCAGTGACGACGAACTCCTTCATGGCAACTATCCTTTCAATGCACCCGCAGTCAGGCCGCGCATGAACTGCCGCTGGAAAAGCATATAGACGATGATGACCGGCACGGTCGCGATGGTCACCCCGCCCGCGATCAGCCCGTAATCGCTGGTGTAGCGCCCCTGGAAGAACATCAGGCCGAGCGGCAGCGGCCGCAACTCCTCGCGCTGCATGTAGAGCAGCGGCATCAGGAACGCGTTCCACGTCCACATAAACTGGAACACAAACAGCGCCGACATGGCCGACCCGGCCATCGGCAGCATGACCCGCCAGAACGTCTGAAACTC
>CAZGYW010000528.1:0-2768 GCA_964530495.1 uncultured Anaerolineae bacterium | reverse complement strand
CGGGCTTGCGCGCCCAGAACAACTCGTAGTCAACCTGCCAGCGCTCGTCCTCCACGTCCTGCAGGCCCAGCTCATCCGTCAGCCAGACGCGCAGATCTTCCCGGCTGAGCGTCTTGCCGGGCATGATCCGCGCCTCGTGACCTGTGCGGTTGGTGATAAGCAGCGTCCCGCCCGGCCGCAGCACGCGCACCAGCTCGCGCAGGTCATGCCTGGCACGCGGGAAGAACTCCCACGCCTCGATGCACGTCACCATGTCAAACGTGTCATCCTCAAATGGCAGCGCGGCAACCGTCCCCCAGACCAGATGCGCGCGCCGCGCGCTGCCCAGCTTGACCGCCGCGTGGAATAGCATTTTTCGGCTGGCGTCCAGCCCGATCACGCGCCCGTGGAAGTCGTCCTGGTCGATCAGCAGGCGCGGCACGCGCCCCGTTCCGGTCGCTACATCCAGGATCAGCGGAGCGCCCGCACCGTCTTCGATCATGCGGTGTATGATCGGCCGCGCCAGGAAGAAACTCTCGTAGGTAGGATCGTAAGCCTTGGTGCGATCATAGCGGGCGGCATACCAGTCGTACAGGGCGGCCACGATCCGCCAGCCGAGGTACATTCCTTCTGTAACCCACAGCAGGTAATACGCCAGACCGCCCAGCAGCGCCACGATCAGCAGCGCCAGCAGGACCCATCCCAGCGGCGCCATCAGCGCACCTGACCGGTTTCACGCAGCCAGGCTTCCGCTCCGGCCATCCCCTCCGCCAGGCTTGCCGCCGGACGCCAGCCGAGCACGCGCGCGGCTTTGTTCATGCTGTAGGCAGTCCGCCGTGCGCCCAGCGCCTCAACCATCGATCGCAGCGGCTGCGGCTCGCCCAGGAGGCGCAGCAGCGGCTCGGTAAGCGCGGCGCCGGCCCGCAGCGCGGCCAGCGGTACCGGCACAAACTGCTGGTGACCGGCCATGGCCGCGTACGCCCCCAGATACTCCCGCCACGTCACCGACTCATCGGAGACAGCGTTGAAGACCTCGCCCGGCGCGGCGGGATGCTCGGCCACGGTCAGGAGCAGGTCCACCACATCGCTGATGTACACCACCGGGCAGTAGGTATTGCCCCGGCCGGGCAATGGCGCGGGCGGGCGGCGCACCAGTTGGAAGGCCCTGCCCGTCCATGTCCCCGAGCGTGGTCCGTAGATCATGCCCGGCCGGATGATCGTCACCTCGAGACCTGGCGCGCCATTCGCCGCGAGCGCCGCGCGTTCGCCCAGCGCCTTGCTGCGTGCGTAGTGGTCGCTGCCCGGTCGCGGCGGCATCGCCTCGGTGATGATCCCGGACCGTTCGTAGCCGTACACAGCGATGCTGCTAACGTGCACCATGCGCGCGACAGATGCCCGCTGCGCGGCCTCAGCCAGCGCGCGCACCCCCATCACGTTCACCGCATACTGCCAGGCCGCGCTGCCATGCAGGGCTGCCCCCACGCTGAACACGACTGCGCAACCCTGCACCGCCCGGCGCAGCGCTTCCCTGTCAGTCAGATCGCCGACAACCAGCTCGGCGCCACGCGCGGCCAGCGCCCGTCCCCGCGCCGTGTCGCGTACCAGCGCGCGCACGCCCACACCATCCGCCAGCAGGCGCTCCGCCAGCGCGCTCCCCACGAATCCGCTGGCGCCGGTCACCAGAACAGTCTGCCCTTCAAGTGCCATACAGTTTCACCCTGTTCACGAATCAATCGCCCGGGCCTTGCCTGCCCGGACGACAGCATCTGTTATCTACACGCAATCAGCAGACCGGATTACCCGGGATGCATCTCCGCCGCGGTGACCACCACGCCCTGGGTATCCACCGCCAGCGTCCATACCCGCGAGAGCGTATCCCGGCTATCGAACACACGCTGGACGGCATCCGCGATCTTGTAGTGGTTCGCCAGCGCAAAAACCAGCAGTGCAGGCCCGTTCCCGCTCAGCGTGGTACCCAGCGCCCCGGCACGCCGGGCGGCTTCCACCGCCTCCCAGTAGCCGGGAATGCGTTGTGCCAGCGCCGGTTCCAGGATGCGGTCACTCAGCACCCGGCTGAGCAGGCCGTAATCCCCATCGCGCAGCGCCTCCACCAGCAGCGCCTGCCGGCTGACGTTGTGCAGGGCATCCGCCAGGCCAATCATCTCCGGCAGATCGACCGCTTCCTCCGCGTAATCGATCAGCTCAGGCAGAATGACCAGCACCTTCAGCGGCGCGATGTCGATCCGCTGGTAAACGACCTCATTCCCGATCACGGCACTGATCGTCAGCCCGCCCAGCATCGCCGCCACCAGGCCATCCGCCCGGCCCAGCAGATCAGCCCCAAGCCGGATCACTTCGTCGCGGGAGAGCGGCATGCCCATCAGGTTGTTGGCGCCCATCAGCCCGGCGACCGTCATGGCGTCTTCCGCGCCCAGCCCGGTCGCCAGCGGGATGTTGTTACGAACCTGCACACGCAGTCCCAGCGGCGCATCCTCGATCTGCTGGAAGACGCGGATCGCGGCCCGCAGCACCGGGTGGTAGCAATCAGCGCTGAGGTCAGCCGCGCCCTCGCCCTGGGTTTCCACGAGGAACTCGGTATCGCCGCGCTCCACAAAGGCGGCGCTCACGTGCAGCCCCAGGGCCAGCCCCAGGCTGCAGACGCCCGGCCCCAGATTGGTGCCAACCGCCGGGACGGTCACCCTGGCTTTACGCATGATCGCCAGCTTTCGTTGTGCGTCCGGCCCCACGGGGAGCCGGCCCCGGCGCGGGCCTGGCGGCCGGCAGGCGCG
>CAZGYW010000527.1:2397-2770 GCA_964530495.1 uncultured Anaerolineae bacterium | reverse complement strand
GCACCGGGTTATCAATAGCCAGGGCAAGATCACCAACCAGCCGTTCCCCGGCTCGCGGGACGAACAGCGCCGCCGTCTGGAAGCCGAAGGCGTGGCGTTTGACGAGCATGAGCAGGTGGATTTTCGCACGGTGGGTTGGGAAGGCCCGTCCGAGGACTGGTTGAAGGAGCACGGCCTGTACCGGCCGAAGAAGCTGCGCTAGGCAGGCAAGCTGCACAGGAACAGGGCGCAACGGGTCGTTCACGAACGCCCCTACAACGCCGCAACTGTTACGGCGGGCGACCGGCCGGTCGCCCGTACGTTTGCAGCTTTGACGCTTCGACGCTTGGGCGCTACTTGCTTAATTCCGCCAGCGTGCGCAGGTAGTATTCCG
>CAZGYW010000527.1:0-2387 GCA_964530495.1 uncultured Anaerolineae bacterium | reverse complement strand
CGTTCCCCGGCGCGCGGGAGGAACAGCGCCGCCGTCTGGAAGCGGAAGGTGTGGCGTTTGACGAGGACGAGCGCGTGGATTTCAAGGTTGTCGGATGGGAAGGCCCGTCCGAGGACTGGCTGAAGGAGCGCGGCCTGTACCGGCCGAAGAAGCTGCGCTAGGCAGGCGAGCTGCACAGGAACAGGGCGCAGCGGGCGGTTCGCGAACCGTCCCTACAATTTCCTTTCAGTTCTGCCGGTCGCCCCTACGCACCGTTTTTCCCTCTCCCCGCGGCGCCGCCGCGAAATGGGAGAGGGGCCAGGGGGTGAGGGCCTGCCGCCCCTACTTGCTGAATTCCGCCAGCGTGCGCAGGTAGTATTCCGGCAGGCCGATGTCGTAGCGGTTGCCGTCGATCATCACGCCCAGGAAGCCGTCCTCCTGGCGCAGGCGGTCCAGCGCGCTGGTGAGCTGGAACTCCCCGCGCTCGCGGAAATTGTTCCGGATGTGATCCTCCAGGTAGTCGAAAATCTGCGGCTTGATGATGTACTGCCCGAACAGGGTCAGGTATTCGTCATCCGGCAGGCCGTCGATGCGCAGATTCACGCTGGCGTAGTCGCGTGTCGGCTTCTCTGCGAATTCGGTGATGTTCAGCACCTCGCGGCGGTCATCCAGCCAGAAGCCGCCCACCGTCCCGAAGCTGCCGATCATGTCCTCCGGCGTGCGGCGCAGGCCGACCACGCTCGTGCCCGTCTGGTTGAAGGCGTCCACCAGCTGCCGGGCGCAGGACCGTTCCCCGTCCGAGCGGTAGATGTGGTCGCCCAGCATCAGCAGGAACGGCTCATTGCCCAGGGCCTCGCGGGCGCAGTACACGGCATGGCCGAAGCCCTCCTGGTTGGTCTGCGTCACGAACTTGACCCGCCGCCCGATCTCCAGCAAAAAGCGTGAGTACTCCTGGAAGTGCGGCGGCAGCTTGTTGTAATTCTCGATCGTGACCTGCACGTTGAAGAACGATCGGAAGTCCTCCAGGTCGTGCTCCTGGACGATGATCACGACCTCCTCCATCCCGGCGTTGAGCGCTTCTTCCACGATCAGGAGGATGGCCGGTTTGGCGATGCCGTCGCGGTCGATGATCGGGAACAGCTCCTTCTTGGCCGCTTTGGAAGCCGGGAAGAGGCGCGTGCCAAAGCCCGCCGCCGGGATGAGGGCCTTGCGCACCTTCGGCCCGGCGGAGAGCGTGAGCTTCAGGCATTCCATCCCCAGGTCGCGCTCGATGATGTCGACCACGATCTCCTGGTCGCGCGCGCTGCGGGCGATGAACTGCGCGGTGCCGTCCCCCTGCGAGCCGACGCCCTTGCCGCCCCAGATGTGCGGCTTGAGCGGCGCGTAGCTCAGCACGAAATGCAGCACCGGCGCGGTCAGCTCCTCCGGGCAGGCCGGGGTCGCGTAGCGGTCGAAGTGCTCCTGCGCCTCCACCATCAGCGCACCAAGCCGTTCGGCATCGGCTGCCACCAGGGCATCCATCGCCTCATGGACGATGCGCTTGTTGATCGGCCCCAGCAACTTCTGGACGCCAAGCTCAGTCTCCGTCTGGGCGAAGGGATAGCAGCGGTTGAGCCGCCGCAGGATTTCCATCGTGTCTTTGTGGGCATTCAGGTCGACAATCACGAAGAACAGGTCATCCCTGACCTGCAACTCCTCGGTATCCAGCCGCTCGCCATCGAACCCCATCAGCACCGGCCGGACGCCGAACGCGCAGCCCTGGTCCAGCCGCCCGCAGCGCGACGGCGTGGTGATCTCGCCCTGGTAGGCCATTTCCATCTCACCGCGCACGGTCATCTTGAGGTCGTAGACGCGGTTGAAGGCCCGCGCCGTCAGGACGCTGATCGCGGCGCTGGAGGACAGGCCCTTCTTCATCGGCATGTCGGTCTGGTAGTTGTCGATGACCAGCCCGCGCACGTGGTAATTGGTCTGGACCTGGTAGGCCACCCCGGCCACGTAACTCCAGTAGCCGCCCTCCTCGGCCACTTCCAGCAGGGCGCGCGGTTCCATCGGAATCTCGACCGGTCCGAGCCGCTTGCCGTCCGGGGTGGTGGAGCTCAGGACCAGGGCGGTGGGATGCGGCTGCACCTCGGCATAGATGCCCTGGTTCGTCCCGGAGATCAGGGCGTAACCCTTCTCGACCTCCGCGTTGATGCGGCGGTAGCCCCCGGCCCAGTCGGAGTGCTCACCAAACAGGCAAATGCGGCCCGGCACGAAGATTTTCACGTGGCTGCTCCTCGCTACTCTCTCACATAACCCGGCTCAAAGATGGTCGGTAAGCCGGGGCGTCATTACCTGTCAGTGCGCTATCTCCGCCCTTACCCGCCGGCAGCGTTGAGACGCGCCAGCTGGTGATCGGTCAGCGCGAT
>CAZGYW010000526.1:0-2773 GCA_964530495.1 uncultured Anaerolineae bacterium | reverse complement strand
GGCGCTGGCGGCGCTGCTCGTACAGGATGCGCTCCTGGGTCAGGCGCACGCGGGTCAGCATGTCCGCGATGATGCCGACCAGGATCAGCAGGCCGCCCACCAATGCCAGCCCCAGGCCCGTGAACCCCACGAATTTGTAGGGTGTGAAGCTCCCCGTGATCAGGAAGAAGATCAGCAGCCCCAGCACGAGCAGCGTCCCCAGGATGGCCAGGCTGCCGCCCGCTCCGCCCAGCACGGCCAGCGCCCGGTAGTCGATTACCGTGCGAAAGAGGATTTTGCTGGTCTGGCGCGCGTAGCGCAGCAGGCTGGAGGCCACCCGCGACTCCCGCTCCGGGTAGTACGTGACCCGGATCGGCACTTCTACCACGCGCAGGTTCTTGAAGAGCAGGTTGAGCAGCACTTCCTGGGTGTAGGTGAACCCGCCGAACAGGTTGAGGCGGAGCAGCGCCTCCTGCCCGTAGGCCCGGAAGCCGCACGACACGTCCTGCAGGCTGGCCCGCGCCGCGGTGGAAACGATCCGCGCCATGGCGCGGTTGCCCTGGTATTTGCTGCGCGGCATGTTTTCGGGTTTGCCGTTGGTGAAACGGTTGCCGGTCACGGCGTCCGCCTGCCCGCTCAGGATCGGCGCGAGCAGGTCCGGAATCTGCGTGACGTCGAACTGACCGTCGGCGTCCACGGTGACGAGCAGGTCGGTCCCGCTGGCGATGGCCGCTTCCACCGCCGTCTGGAAGGCCACGCCAACCCCGCGGTTGACCGGATGGGAGATCACCTGCGCCCCGGCCGCCCGCGCGACTGCCGCCGTCGCGTCCGTACTGCCATCATCCACCACCAGGACGCGAATCTGATCGATGCCGGGGATGGCGCGTGGCAGGCTCTCGATGGTGGCGTGGATGGTCTGTTCTTCGTTGAGGGCCGGGATGGCGATGGTCAGATGCATGGGAAGGCTCCCGCAGACCGCCACGCAAACGGCGGCGGTCATGCAGTATCAGGATAGCAGAAACGGGGCGGGCTGACCAGCCAGCGCCTGCGGGCAGCGACCACGCTCCAGCCGGCGGCCTATCGGGGGCGGGCGTGGCGCTCCACCGTGGCGCAGATGAACGCCGTCACGTCGATCAACTCGGCCAGCATCGCGGCGCGCTTGCGCTGCCAGGCTGCCGGCACGTCCGGATCGGTCAGCAGCGCCTCCGCCTTTGCCAGCGCCTCCTGCTGGCCGGTGTGCGGATCGTGGAAGGCGTAGACCATATCGTAGCGGGCCTGCAGTTCGTCGATGTACCCCCGCCGGGATGTGGACAGGAAGATTGCGGGGGTGCCGAGCATGGCGCACTCGCTGGCCATTGTGGCGCTTTCGCCAAAGAGCAGGCGGGCGAAGGCCTGCAGGTGCAGCATGTTCGTATGGGGGCCTTTGAGCTGCATGGCCTGCAGGTGCGCGGGCAGCGGCTTTTCCGAGCTGATCACGACCCGGCCGTGGCGGGCCAGGGCGCTGACGGCACTTTCCAGGCTGGTGACGCCGTAATCGGATACGTCATGGCTGGCGCCCCAGTTGACCAGGCGCACGATCGAGAACGGCTCGCCGGGGGCCAACCCCTCCCGGGCCAGGGCGGCCGGATCGGGGGTGAAGACGGAAGGGTGTGTGTAAGCCAGTTCCTGAAAGCCGTTGTAGCGGATGTGCCGCCGGCCGGCGGAGCGGTTGTAGGCGCGCGGGGTGACGACCGCGGCGGCCAGCGGGTAGGTGATCGCGTTGGCGAAGCGGGCGTGCTCGGTATCGTAGAACACGACGGTGGGGACCCGGCGTGGCAGCATGCCGTAGACGGCGAACGTCCCGGCCACGGCGGTGGCCACGTCCGGCCGGAAGTCGCCCGCGAGGCGATGCAGGGCGCCCGCGCGCTCGACCAACTCCACCGCCAGCCCGGCGATGCCCGGCCGGGCGCGCCCGATGGGAGTGTGCTCAAAGCCGAATTCGGCCAGCAGGGCCTGGGCGATGTCCTTGGCGCGGCTGGTGATCAGCACCGCGTGGCCGGCCGCCTGCCAGCGCCGGATGGCGTGGCGGAAGAAGTGGGCATGGGCGGGGTGGGTGATATCGACCAGGATTCTCACGCGGTTCCTCGGTGGCGCAGGCCGCGCGGCTGGGTAGCGGATGGGGATGAGTTCGGAGATGAACTCCGCAAGCAGGACATGTTTGGTATTCCTGGTGCGGCTAATGTACTTCTAAACCAAGTCACTTGGATATCATTCCTATCAGGCGAAGAAGCGGCCTATCAATGCTTGCCAAAGTTCTTGTGCTTGAATCTGCAATGTTGACAATTTCTACGTCGGCAGTGGAATCATCGTTCGATTCGATATATGCGATCGTGTCCGAAGAAAGCCAGACAAGAGGAAGTGTTACGGTATGAGAACTACCCAAGAGTTTATTCTCACCAGTCAGGGTATCCAAGACGTTTAGTTGGCTCTCAGTTTCAGATGGATATGGAAATGACGAACCCCAAAAAGCGATACGAGAATCATCCCTGTTCCATGAAAAACCGAAATAATCGCACATTTGGGTGGGGTAACTAACGTAATAGAGCCTGGATGAGAGGGGGTTAGTATCTACGACTGCTACATATGTTTCTTCTGTATCAAAGAGTTGAATTGCTAATTTATCGCCGCTGTTGGACCATACAGGAATAGATCTTGATACAAAGTACCACCATGCGACCGCATTCGTATATTGCCCTCTAATGTCACTCCAGATCGGAAGAGCACACGTCTGAACTCCAGTCACGAGATTCCATCT
>CAZGYW010000525.1:0-2774 GCA_964530495.1 uncultured Anaerolineae bacterium | reverse complement strand
TCTGCCACGGGGGAGTGGCGGAACTGGCAGACGCGCATGACTTAGGATCATGTGGATTATCCGTACGGGTTCGAGTCCCGTCTTCCCCACTGGAAAGCATCCACTGCCGAGCGCCAGTAGTAGGGGCGCTTCTTATTGTGTGTCCCACGCAGTCGGTGACACGCGTAAGAGCGGTATTAGATGTTCTGACCGATGCTAGACCGGTCAAATCCCGGGTGCTATAATCCGCCGTTAAGAACGCATGGCCTGACACAAGCCTGAGGAAATTCCCTTGAACGCACAAACAGAAATCCTGGAAAACCGCGTTGCGCAGATCACCGTTGAGGTGGAAGCAGCAACACTCGAAAAAGCCAAACGCGAAGCCGCACGCCGCCTTTCCCGGCGCGCCAACATCCCCGGTTTCCGCAAGGGCAAGGCCCCCTACTCCATCATTGCTCGCTACCTGGGTGAGGGTGCCATCCTGGAAGAAGCCGTTGATGAGCTTGGTCCGGAGCTATATCGGCAGAGTCTGACCGAATCCGGTCTGGAGCCATACGCCCCCGGCCAGCTCGATAACATTGACACGAACGAAGACTCCAACCTGGTAATGGTCTTCAAGGTTCCGCTGACTCCGGTGGTCGAAATCGGTGAGTACCGCGCTGTGCGGGCCGAGTACACTCCCCCTGTTGTTGAAGACTCCGGGGTAGACGATGTCATCACCATGCTGCGCAACAACAAGGCCACGACTGCGCCCAAAGATGGGCCCGCAGCCCAGGGCGACCAGGTCAAGATCGATATCTACGGCGAGCTGGCTGAGGCGCCTGAAAATGACGCTGATGACGAAACGGCAGCTGAGCCGCTCTTCGACCGGACCGGCTGGATCTTCGCGCTTGGTGAGACCGTCCGCGAACCGCTACCCGGTTTTTCGGCGCAGCTTGAAGGGATTTCCAGCGGCGAAACTCGTTCCTTCGAACTGACCTTCCCCGCTGATGATGAAGACTATGAAGAGACGGTGCGTGGCAAGACCGTCAACTTCAAGGTGACCTGCCATGAAGTGCAGACACGCGATTTGCCTGAGCTTGACGACAACTTCGCCAGAGAACTTGGCGACCCCGGCGTCGAGACGCTTGAACAACTGCGGGCATCTATCAATGATGACTTGCACAAGAACGCAGTCAATCGCGCAGAACGAGAGTATGCCGATCTTGTCCTGGATACAATCGTGGAAGGCGCCACGATAGAGTTTCCAGAGATCATGATTGAAGAGATGATCGACACCATGATCGAGGATTTCGGCCACCAGCTTGCTCGCCAGGGCATGGATCTTGATACCTACCTCAAGTACAGCCAGATCGAGATCGACGAACTCCGTGCCGATTACCGGGAAGGCGCCCGCGCGCGGCTTATCCGTTCGCTGGTACTGGGCGAAATCGTTCGCGCGGAGGAACTGACCCTCGATTCGCGCCAGGTCGCCCGTGCCATTCACGACCGGGCCCACCAGATCAGCAACGGCAACGAGGAAGTCTTCAAGATGTTCGCGCAGTACCTGATGAACAGCGAAGAAGGCCGCCGCGATCTTGCCAATGAACTGCTGTCCAAACAGGCTTTCGACCGGATCATCGCCATCGGCAAGGGCGAGAACCCGCCCGTAGGCCCGGTCCCCTTTGTGGATGAAGAAGAGGTCGCGGCTGAGGCCCTTGAAGAGGCTATCGCAGCGGCGTCGGCAGAAGACACCCCGGAGGCCGATGAGCCTGCGGCGGAGACCGATGTCACCGAGGAACCGGCCGACGAAGCGTAATCAATTTTCGAGCTTTTAGTGGTAGTTGTGGGGCGCTATGCCCCGCCACCAAGGAGTGCATACTATGATCCCAATGGTTATCGAAACCAGTGGCCGGGGCGAGCGGGCCTACGATATCTATTCCCTGCTCCTCAAGGAGCGTATCGTGTTCGTGGGTACGCCAATCAATGACCAGATCGCCAATCTGATCGTTGCCCAGTTGCTGTACCTCAACCGCGAAGATGACGAAAAAGAGATTCAGATGTTCGTCAATTCCCCGGGCGGCGCGATCTATGCCGGTCTGGCGATTTATGACACGATGCAGCAGATCAGCGCCCCGATCAGTACGGTAGCGGTCGGGGTGACGGCCAGCTTCGGCACCGTGCTGCTCTCTGCCGGTTCGCATGGCCGTCGTTTTGCGCTTCCGAATGCCACGATCCACATGCACCAGCCACTCGGCGGCGCGCAGGGTCAGGCCTCGGATATCGTGATCCAGGCGGAAGAGATCGTCCGTCTCAAGAAGCGCCTGATCGATGTTTTCGTGCGTCACACCGGCAAGGACGCCTCCGTCATTGAACGCGACACAGACCGGGACATCTACATGACCGCAGAACAGGCGGTTTCCTACGGCTTGATTGACGCCGTGCTGGAACCATCCAAGCTGCCGGTCCCGCTGCAGAAGACGGAATAGAGGGAGAGACCCGCAAGTGACACAGTTTCTATCTGGTGAGCAGAAGTGCTCTTTCTGCCAGCGCACCCGGCGTGAAGTGGAGCATCTCATTGCCGGCCCGGACGGGGTCTTCATCTGCAATGAATGCGTCCACCTCAGCCTGCAATTGCTTGAGGAAGAAGCGCCTGCTTACGATCAGGACTCCGAGTTCACAATCGAGCGGGTGCCCTCACCGCGAGAAATCTTCGAATACCTTAACGAATACGTCATTGGTCAGGATCGCGCCAAACGCGTGTTAAGCGTGGCTGTTCACAACCACTATAAACGGGTGGCCGCTGGCGGGCGCAT
>CAZGYW010000524.1:1460-2775 GCA_964530495.1 uncultured Anaerolineae bacterium | reverse complement strand
CCACCCTATCCTACACTCTTTCCCTACACGACGCTCTTCCGATCTGATCAGCGGGGAGGCGCGCGTCACACTCGGCGCGGATGCCCACGTCCTGGGCGCCGGGGCGTGGGTGCGGATGGCCCCCGGCCTCAAGCACAGCATCTACGCCAACACGCCGCTGGTAATTCTGCTGACGATGGTCGAGGGGTAATGGTGCGCTCGTCACCGCCGCGCCGCCTGGTGCTCGGCCTGCCCCTGGCCCTGATCCTGCTGGTTGGGCTGGGGGCCGGGCTGGCCCGGCTGGGCTGGCAGATGGATCCACTCTCCCGGCAGGCCGGCACCCTGCACGGGGCATTGATGGTCTCCGGCTTCATGGGGACGCTGATCCTCGTGGAGCGCGCCGTGGCCCTGGCCGCAATCTCCCCGCGCTACCGCTGGAGCTTCGCCGCGCCGGTGGTCAACGGCGCCGGGGCGCTGCTGCTCCTCTTTGGCGGGGATTCCCCGCTGGCGCGCGGGCTGCTGCTGGCCGGCAGCGCCGGGATGCTGCTGCTGTTCGGGGTCATGCTGCGCCGCCACGCCGTCACGTTCGTGAAGGTGATGGCCCTTGGCGCGCTCGCCTGGGCAGTGGGCAACCTGTTGTGGATGGCGGGCCGCCCGGTGTACGCGCTCGTGCACTGGTGGATGGCGTTCCTGGTGCTGACCGTGGTCGGCGAGCGCCTGGAGTTGGCGCGCATCCTGCGCCTGTCCCGCACCGGGCAGATCATGCTGCTGGCGGCCATTGGCGTGTACGCGGGCGGCGTCCTGCTGACGGTCTTCGCGCTCGATGCCGGGGTGCGTCTGTCCGGCCTGGGCCTGATCCTGATGGCGGCGTGGCTGCTGCGCTACGATCTCGCCCGGCGCACCGTCCGGGGGCGCGGTCTGCCGCGCTATGCTGCGGTCTGCCTGCTGGCCGGGTATGGCTGGCTGGCGGTCGGTGGGCTGCTGGGACTCTGGAACGGCGCGGTCTACGCCGGGCCGCTGTACGAGGCGCTGCTCCACGCCGTGCTGCTGGGGTTCATCTTCACGATGGTCTTCGCCCACATGCCGATCATCGCCCCCGCGCTGACCGGCCGTTCGATCGCGTATCACCCTGTCCTGTACGGGCATTTTGTGCTGCTGCAGGGTGGGCTGCTCTACCGCCTGTACGGCGACCTGGCCGGGGACTTTACCGCCCGGCAGTGGGGCGGGATGCTGAACGTGATCGCGCTCCTGCTCTTTCTGGCGGTGACGGTCGGGCTGCTGTCGCGCGGGGCAAAAGCAAAAGCATAGGGCACGGAAAAGCCTGGGGCACGGATGT
>CAZGYW010000524.1:0-1360 GCA_964530495.1 uncultured Anaerolineae bacterium | reverse complement strand
CGCGCGCATGATCCACCGGCTCATCGCCCGGGTCAGGAACCTCCTCAGCAGCAAGTTCGTAAGGGATACGATCACGCTCCAGGCGGGCGCGCTGCTGCTGACTGCCATCAACGCTGTGGCTTTCGTGATCGTCGTGCGCGGGCTGGGGCCGGCGCAGTACGGCCTCTACCAGCTTGTGCTGACGATGTACGGGCTGCTGATGACGCTTAACCTGACCGGGCTGGGGCCGAGCACGATCACCCGCCTGGCGGAAGCCATCGGCGCGGCGGACCGCGCCCGCGTCCGCGACCTGATGGGCTTCTACCTGCAGGCGTCGGCGGCGGTGGCCGCGCTGGCGCTGCTGGCCGGGCTGCTCTTCGGCCCGGCGTTCGCCGCCGCTTCCTACGACAATCCCCTGATCGGCCAGTTGTTCCGGGTGTACGCCCTGATCCTGGTGTTTGATCCGCTGTACCACCTGGTGCTGATCACGCTCCAGAGCCTGCGCGCCATGCGGCACTATACCCTGCTGGAAAACGGCACGCTGCTGGTGGAAACCGTGCTGCGGGTCGGCGCGGTGCTGCTGGGCTACGGCGCGCCCGGTATCGTCGCCGCCACCGTGCTCGGCGCGCTGCTCCGGGCGGCGATCAGCCTGGCGGTGTACCGCTATCACCGGCGGCGCCGGCCGGACCTCCTGCCGGGGTTTGGCGCGGTACTGGGGGCCACGCTGCGCAACTCCCCGCGCCCGTACTGGCAGTTCGGCTTCCTGCTGGCGCTGGATAAGAACGTCTCCAATCTGTTCACCCTGCTGCCCGTTCAAGTGCTGGGCATGCTGGGCGGGGAGGTGGCGGCGGGCTTCCTGCGGCTGGGGCTGAACGCGCTCAGTTACCCGAACATGCTCCTGCGCGGCATTCTGACCAACCTGGAGACGCGCCTGCCGGCGGATGCGGGGCAGGGCAATTACGTCCGGCTGGAGGACAACTTCCGGCGGCTGATGCGCTGGATCGTGCCGCTGTCCGCCGGGCTGTACGGGGCGTTCGCGCTGCTGGCCCCGCTGCTGATGCCGCTGCTGGGGGAGGAGTACATCCCGGCCCTGCCGGTGATCCGGGTGCTGTGCCTGTACGGGTTCATCACGGCGCTTGGCGGGGCGTTCGGGCCGCTGTACCGCACGCTGCGGATGCTGCGCGCCATGCTGGCGACCAAGATTCTGGCGCTGGGATTGGCGGCGCTGCCCGGCCTGGCGCTGATGCGCGCCGCGGGGCCGGTGGGCGGCGCGTGGACGATCAACCTGGTGTATACGCTGGCGGTCGGGGCGACGATCGGGCTGGTATGGCCGCGTCTGCGGCGGCTGGCGCTGGATCAGCGCCGGGCCGGAACAGACCAG
>CAZGYW010000523.1:0-2775 GCA_964530495.1 uncultured Anaerolineae bacterium | reverse complement strand
CCGCCGGGCAGGCCCTCATGGCGCTGCCCACGCCCCCCACCGCGATCTTCGCCGACAGCGACGAAGTGGCGATCGGCCTGATGGGCGCGCTGCATGACATGGGCCTGCGCGTGCCGGATGATGTGGCGATCGCGGCCGTGGACAATACCATGCTGGCCAGCATGGTCCGCCCCGCGCTGACCACCGTGCATGTACCCAAGGAGAGCTTCGGCGCCTACGCCCTGCAAATGCTGGGACTGCACGCGCGCCTGCCGGAAATCCAGCCGGCGTCGGTGCTGCTGCCGATCGAGTTGATCGTCCGCCAGTCATGCGGCGCAGGACACCATCGCGCTGGCAACCCTTCGTAAAAAGCGCCACCCGCTAACCGGCGCGAATCCACCCAAATCCCTCCGCTTTATTGTAGAATTGCCCTGATCACCGCATAATGTGGGCACAAGCGTGAGTAGAGGGGCTGCGCCATGTTACGTGAAACCATCGAGCGCCTGGTGCGCATCCTGAACGGCTGGGATCGCCGCCTGCGGTTGCAAACCAGCCTGGTCTGGCTGCCGCGCGGGATCATGCTCAGCCTGGGCGTGGGGCTGGCCCTGGCCCTGGTGGCGCGCCTGCGCCCGTTCCTCATGCCGGAGCAGATCCTGCTGGCCAGCGGGATCGCGGTCGCGGTCGGGGTCGCGCTGACGCTGGCCGTGGTCTGGCTGCGCCAGCATGACGCCCTGGCCATGGCCCGCCTGTTCGATGCGCGCTTCGGCCTCAAGGAACGGCTCAGCACCGCGCTGGAACTGGCCGGTGGCGGCATCCGCACCCCAAACGACGAGATCACGTCCCGCCTGATGGCGGATACTCTCCAGCGTGCCGGGCAGATCAACGCGGCGGCCTACCTGCCGCTGCGCGTCAACTGGCGCGACCTGGGGCTGGTAGCGCTGCTGGCCGTGGCCCTGGTCGCGCTCGTATTCCTGCCCAACCCGCAGCAGGATGTGCTGGCCCAGCAGCAGACCGTGGAGTCCACCATCCAGCAGCAGGTGGAGTCGCTGGAAGGCGTGCGCGAACAGATCGCGGCCAACGAAGCCCTGGAAGAAGCCGTCCAGCGCGAGATGCTGGAGGCGCTGGACGAGACGATCGAGCAGCTTTCCCGCCAGGAACTGTCACAGGAGGAAGCCGTCGCCACCCTCTCCGACCTGGCGGAGCGCATGCAGCAGATCGCGGAGACTGCGCCGGGCGAGGTCGATGCCGAGCGCCAGGCCCTGCGTGAGGCGCTTTCCCAGTCCCTGCAGGAAGCCGCGCAGGCCCTGCAGCAAATGGAGTCCGCGCCCGCGGCCGGGGCCGGGGCTGCCCTGGCCGCCGGTGAGCCGCAGACCGCCGGAGAGAGCCTCCAGGAATTGGCGGAGCGCCTGGACGAAATGAGCGAGGAAGAGCGCCAGGCCCTGGCCGAAGCCCTGCGTGAAGCGGCCGCGGCCCTGGCCGAAACCGACCCGGAGCTGGCCGACTCCCTGGAAGAGGCGGCTGACGCCCTGCAACAGGGCGACCAGCAGGCGGCGCGCGAAGCCCTGGAAGAAGCCGGTGCCCGGCTGGGGCAGATGGCCGAAGCGGATCCCGGCGGCGATAACCCCACCCGCCAGATGGCCTCCCAGGCGGCGCAGCAGGCCGGCCAGAGCGCCCAGGATGTGGCCCAGGCTGGCCAGCCGCACAGTGGCCAGCCCGGTCAGAACCAGACGGGCGAGTCCGCGCCCGACACCTCCACCACCCGCCTGCAGCCGGACCCCTCCGGCGGCACAGGCGAGGGCGCCCGGATGGGCGAGATGAGCGGCGAGGGCGAAGGGCAGCAGCCCGGTGAGGGCGCTGCCACCGGCCAGACGGATCCGCGCCAGGCCGAGGAAGGGGCCAGCGCTTCCGCCGGGGCAGGTGAAGGTGAGAGCAACGGCGAGGAGGGCAGTTTTGCTGCCACTGGCGAGCAGATCGCGCAGGACAACGCGCCCGACGGCACCGGCCTGACGGACTACGAGCCGGTTTTCGCCCCGCAGTCGATCGGTGCGGGGCAGGGCCAGGGGCTGCAGGTGGGCGGCTCCGGCGAGCCGGGGGATGAGGTGGTCCGCGAGGGCGATTTTGTGGAAGATCCGGAGGGCGAGGCGATTGTGGGCTACAACGAAGTATTCCGGGATTATGCCAACGCCGCCGGCCAGGCGCTGGAGCGCGACTACATCCCGCTGACCCTGCGCGACGTAATTCGCAACTATTTCGCTTCCCTGGAGCCATAAGCCTGATGCGCAACAAGCGAGCGCAAGTCCTGAGTGTTGGTCCGGTGGTGGGGATCGTGTGGGCGCTGCTGCTGGCGAGCTGCGCTCCGGGAGCGGCTCCGGCCGCGGTGGACGGGCCGCCTCCGGATCAGGCGCCGGTCGCCACCGCCACCCCGGAGGTTGCCGCGCCTCCAGCGGACGCTTCCGCCCCGGCGGTGCTGGTCACAGTAGAGACCGATGCCGGGCCGCTGGCCCTGATCCGCTACCAGGGCGCGGAGGGCCTGTGCCTGGCCGTGACCTTCGACCCGCAGGCGTTCCCGGTAACCCGCTGCGGGCTGGCGGCAGGGGCGGGCGCCGGCTTTGTGGACTCGCTCCCCGCGCCGGACGGCCGGGAGGTGCGGGTGGCCTTCGGGCAGACACCGGGGGAGGCAGTCACCGCGGTGGCGATTGAGTTCGTGGGTGGCGGCAACGGCCCGGCTGTCGTGGCGAGCGGCGGCTACCTGCTGGTGCTGGGCAGCGGGCAGACTCCCCGGCGCGCCACCGCCAT
>CAZGYW010000522.1:0-2778 GCA_964530495.1 uncultured Anaerolineae bacterium | reverse complement strand
TCGCCGATGATGGAGTCACGCTTGGTCCATTCGTAGATGTGACTCCAATCTTGCTCCTCATAGGTTTCAGTCAGCGGCATCACCAGACCGGCATCCACCAGCGGCCCCAGGAAGCCCGCCCCACCGCCATAGTAGAAGACGTCCGGCCCGGTGCCGGAGGCCAGCGCGGTGCGCAACACGACGTGCATGTCCTGGAAGTCAATCGCTTCACGCTCGATCTTGATGCCGGGGTTTGCTTCCTCGAACGCGGCGATCAGCGCCTTCATCCCTTCGTCTTCATGCGGATCATCGAACTGGTCCCAGACAACCAGGGTCACCGGCTCCTGCGCCTGCGTCCCGGAGACGCCCAGCACGAGCGTCAGCACCACTACCAGTACCCAGAATGCTTTGCGGACGTGCATTTCCCTGCTCCTTCACACATGAAAGTAGTTTCTCGACTAGCGTGAGCCATCAGCGGAATGTGAGTTGGTCGGCACTTCCCCCTTTCACTCATCGGGATAAGCCCAGCGCAAAACGCATAACTACGCTGGCTGTACGGATAGGGAGCGGAATACTACCTGACGAGGCAGTTGACTCAGGCCACCGGAACGGGGGCAGTGGACTCGCGAATCACGAGTTCAGTGCCCAGGGTTTCGGTGAGGGCGGTTGTTCGCTCGCGCGAACCGGACTCGAGAACGGAAATGACCATGCGGACGGCGGCCTGGCCCAGTTCCAGCATCGGCAGCCGGACGGTTGTGAGCGCGGGGGTCAGTAACGAGGCGTAAGTATCGTCAAAACCGACCACAGAAATATCATTCGGAACCCGCAGGCCACGGGCGTGAATCGATTGCAGCGTGCCTGTGGCCAGCATGTCACTGGTCGCGAAAATCGCGGTTGGGCGGGGAACGAGCTGCAAAAGCTGGTCTGTCAGGCGGCGACCATCACCGGAGTAGCTGCGCGGATTGAAGTGGTAGTGCGATCCAAAAACGATCAGCGCCTCGTCCACCGGGATGCCGTGGGCGCGCAGGCGATCGGTGTAGGCCGCCAGGCGCTGCTCTTCCACATAGCGGTAGTGCGGGTTGGGTTCAGTGGCGGCGTTTTGCCCGATGAACGCGATGCACCGGTGTCCCAGCCCGATCAGGTGGTCCATCGCCGCCGCCGCGCCACAGTAGTTGTCCACCATGACCCGGCTGACGTCGAGGGTCAGCGGACGCTCCACCTGTACGACCGGGATTCCGGCATTCTGGGCCAGCCGCACATTGGCAAGATTGGTGGGCGTTGTGAAGAGGATCGCATCCACCCGGCGCCGGATGAACATCTCCACCCCCAGCCGCTCGCGCTCCGCATCACCCTGGATGTTGTAGACCAGTGCGGCGTAATCGTGCTCGAGGGCGGCCTGTTCCACCCCCAGCGAAACCTGCACATAGAATGAATTCGGGAATGTCGATTTGAGGATGTGGCCGAGAACGCGCGAACGCTGCGTGCGTAACCCCTGCGCCAGCACGTTCATCCGGTAGCCGGTTTGCGCCAGCGCCGCTTCAACACAGTGCTGCGTCTCGCTGGCGACGTATCCGTTCTTGTGAATCACACGTGCCACTGTAGAAACGGACACACCGGCGATTGCCGCGACATCTTTGAGGGTGACGCTTTTGCCCATGATCTTGCCCGTTACGAACGCAGTCGCCCCAGGAAACGGCCAGATCAGCAATGTGGTATCGATGCCATATTCATGCTATCATGAAAAAAAGAAGGTTGTCAATCACCCGCGCAAAGCAGACAGGGACAACCGGGCACAGTGCTGCCTGCAGATCAATGAATCAAGCGGGCTGTTCCCAGGGGGTATCAATGATCGAACTGGAAGCGCGCTACATTCGCGCCGGCGCGGGGCCTCAGATCGAACGCCTCGGCCTGGCCCCGCAGGCGACGGCTCTGCTGCTGGTCGATGTCTACTACAACGATCAGGACCACGCGCGCTGGGGTCCGCCGGAAGATCCGCTGACGACCCAATTGCAAACGATGGAGGACGCCATCGCCAGTGCGCTGGCCGCAGCGCGGACCGTTCCCCTCAGCGTCATCTACCCCACCAACAGCGCGCCACGGATTGACCTGGGGCGCTCGGCCTTCGGGCGGCACTTCAGCCGCTCGTGGGAGGGTGAGTTCGACACAGTGTTTGCGGAAGGCGGCCTCGACGCGCGCGAATATCACCGCGCCGGCCGCGCCGCGCCGCTGCGCTTCCCGCCCCGTCTGGCCCCCCTGCCGGATGAGCGCTACATCCGCAAGCACGTTTACAGCGCGTTCTTCGATACCCGCCTGGATACGGCGCTGCGCAACCTGGGCATCACCACCCTGGTCTGCGCGGGCCTGTGGGCCAACGTCTGCATGGCCGCCACCGCCCTGGATGCGCTCTACCGCAACTACAACGTGATCTGGCTGCGCGACGGCACGCTGGCGGGCTATGGCGATACTGAGCGTTGGATCGCGTGGTTCGAGGAAACCGTGGGCCATACCGTCACCAGCGCCGAGTTTGTCGCCGCGTGCAAGAGCCAGGCAGAGACGAAGAAATAACTCGCGGATGCCCCTGGGGATGCCAGGGGTGAGCTATCCAGCCTGGTGCTTCGACCACGCGGCCTCCCGAAGCGCTCGACACCACGCCCATGCGATTGACCGGCGCAACCATCCACAACTCCGTATAATGGTGTCGGCAAAGGAGTTGAAGTTACGCCCCTCTCCTTTTGCTGTTCCGCAACGGGTGATGCTGCGTGTGAGGTGGCTGCCTTTCATCTTTCGGTGCCGGACATG
>CAZGYW010000521.1:0-2778 GCA_964530495.1 uncultured Anaerolineae bacterium | reverse complement strand
GCTGACTCGCGCGCCGTCAGCCATACCCCGTTTTGCCCCCGCCGGGCTGTGCTGCCTGCCGCCCGCGCAGGCCTCAGCCCCTGCCCCACAATCAAGCGCCGATCAACCGTAGCCCAAGCGTCAGCCGGGCGTCCGGCACACACCCCACACCTGCTGTAGAGTCAGCAGTATCGTCCTACCCGGCGGTGGCAGGGCATCCTGCAGCCGCCCAACAGACCAAGAGGGGGTTTGTTGTATGCGTACCATCCCAAGACTGTTACTGTTTATGGTTGTGCTGCTGGCGAGCCTCAGCCCGGCGCTGGCGCAGGAGGCCACGCCCGCCCGGATCGCGCTCGGCGCGTTCAGCTTCGTGCCGGACCCGGCGCTGGGGATGCACGTCAACCTCGTCCAGATGACGGGGGAAGAGATGATCATGCCGCCGCAGGCGCCGCATACCGAGTTCATGCTGTACCGGGAGCTGCCCGCGCCCTTCAACTTCAATGACGCGGTAGCGACCATCTACGTCTACCCGGTGGAGAAGATGGCAGGAATGCCCGATCACGCGGAGCGGCTGGCGGCCCTGCAGGCGCTGCTGGAAACTCGCTCTGACCTGGAGCCGTACATGGCCGCAGTGGAAACCGAGCGCACGCTCCCGTTCCTGCCGATCTTCCCCGCCGGACAGGTGCTCCGCGCCCGCGCCCGCACCGTGGAGACGCCCGCCGTGAGCGGGATCAGCTTCATCACCGCGTATGCCCAGGCCCGCGAGCCGTTCCTGGCGGACCAGTTCCTGTACACCTTCCAGGGCCTCAGCGCCGACGGGCGATATTACGTCAGCGTCCTGCTGCCGCTGGACACCGCCCTGTTCCCGGCGGAGCCGGATCCGAACTTCGGCCCGCTTGAGCTTGAAGCCGATGTGGCGGGTTACATGCAGGCCAGCGTCGCGGCGCTCAACGCGGCCGCGCCCGGGGACTTCACTCCGGCGCTGGATAGCCTCGATGCGCTGGTGGACTCGTTCGCCTTCGCTGAATAGCCGCTTACTCGCGCCGGGGTGTGGGCAGTCACACCCCGGCAACCGTTTGATCCGGGGTATGATCAGGATCGGACACCCGAACCGCCACCATCCACACGAGGGTCACCATGTTCCACCGCCTGCGCCGCACCATCGCCCATCACCCCCGCCTGAGCCTGCTGGCCGGGCTGGGACTGGCCCTGCTCGGCGCGGCGATCGCGCTGGCGGCACTGCTGCTCACCGGCCTGCCCGACCTCTCCGCGCTGGAGGCGGGCCTCGCCCTGCCTTCCACCCGCATCCTGGACCGCCACGGTCGCCTGCTGTACGAGATCGTCGACCCCGAAGGCGGGCGCAACCGGGCAGTGACGCTTGACCGCATTCCCCCGGACTGCATCAACGCCACCATTGCCACCGAAGACGCCAACTTCTACAGCCACATCGGGGTTGATGCGTCGGGCATCCTGCGCGCATTCGCCATTAACCTGCAGGGCGGCGAAGTCCTGGCCGGCGGCAGCACGATCACGCAGCAGGTCGCGCGCAACCTCCTGCTCGACCCTCAGCAGCGCGCCGAACGGACGTTGATCCGCAAGCTGCGGGAGGCGCTGCTGGCCATCCGGCTCACGGCCGCTTACAGCCGCGACGACATCCTGATGCTGTACCTGAACCAGACCTACTACGGCAACATCGCCTACGGGCTGGAAGGCGCGGCCCAGGCCTACTTTGGCGTGGGCGTGGAAACGCTCGACCTGGCCCAGTGCGCGATGCTGGCCGGGCTGCCCCAGACCCCGGCGTACTACAACCCGCTGGAAAACCCGGAAGCGGCTAAGGAGCGCCAGCAGACCGTCCTGCGCCTGATGACCGAGCAGGGCTACATCACCGCCGGGGCCGCGCGCCGGGCCGAGGCCGAGCCGCTGCAATACGCCGCCGCGCCGTTCCCGATCGAGGCCCCGCACTTTGTGATGGCTGTCTGGCAGCAATTGCTGGAGCGCTATCCGGACGCGATCTACCGGGGCGGGCTGACCGTCACCACCACGCTGGACCTGGACTGGCAGCGCGCCGCTGAGCGCAGCGCGCGGCGCCACCTGGCCCGCCTCAACAGCCCGGACGCAGCCACCGGCCAGGGCCACAGCGTGGAAAACGCGGCGCTGGTCGCGCTCGATCCCTACACCGGCCACGTGCTGGCCATGCTGGGCAGCCCGGACTACTTCGATGAGACGATCAGCGGGGCCTATAACGCGGCACTGGCCCCCCGCCAGCCGGGCAGCGCGCTCAAGCCGTTCACCTACGCCGCCGCCTTCGACCCGGCCCTGCCCGATCCCTGGACGGCGGCGACCATGGTGCTGGACGTGGAAACGCCGTTCATCACCCGCCGGCTGGAGAGCTACACCCCGGCCAACTTCGGGCTGGTGGAGCACGGCCCGGTGCGCGTGCGGGAGGCGCTGGCCTCCTCCTACAACATCCCGGCGGTAGTGGCGCTCGATCACATCGGCGTGGACGCGCTGGTACGGCTGCTCACCCGCCTGGGCGTGAAGACACTGGCCGACAACCCTCGCATCGACCTGGCGGTCACGCTGGGCGGCGGCGAGGTGCGCCTGCTGGAGCTGGCGGCGGCCTATGCCGGGCTGGCTAACGGCGGCCACCGCATCGCCCCGCTGCTCATCACGCACGTCGAGGATGCGCAGGGCGAGACACTCTACGCCTGGGAGCCGCACCCGCTGGCTGACCGCGTGCTGGATGAGCGCGTGGCGTGGCTGATCACGGACATCCTGAGCGACAACACGGCGCGCACC
>CAZGYW010000520.1:0-2779 GCA_964530495.1 uncultured Anaerolineae bacterium | reverse complement strand
TGCCTCCCTTGCTCCGGGAAACTCCTGACCTGAGCCAGCACCTGGCCCGCTATGTGATCACCTATTGCCAGGACAACGCCCTGCACCTGGCCAACCACCCTCAGATCACGCTGGTTGCTGATCCCGGTGTGCCTCAGGGCGGGATTCAGGTGCAGGCGACCCATGGCGCGCCGTCGCCCAGCACAACCCAGATCATGCAGGCCGTGGCCCAACTCCCTGAACAGCCTGCCCCCCCGCCCGATGCCCAGCTCATTGTGGACGGGCGGCGCAGCGTGCCGCTCACCCGCGCAATCTTCAACATCGGCCGCTTCCCGGATAACGACCTCACCCTGGAGGACCTGCGCATTTCCCGGCATCACGTTCAGATCCGGCTACGCAATGGGCGCTACGTGCTCTACGACCGGCAGAGCCGGGCGGGGACGTATGTCAATGGCCAGCGGGTGAACGAGCATCTGCTCACTTCCGGCGATGTCATCCGGCTGGGTGCTATATCCCTTCTGTACATGGAAGAGGACGAACAGCATCTGTCGTTGAGCGATACCCAGATGGACCTGCTCCCGCCGGATTTACCCGAAGGGACGGCGCCTTGAACGAAGCGTTGATCCTGCTGGCCCTGCGCCTGGGCGCCGCCACCCTCCTGCTGCTATTCACCGGTGCCATCCTGCTGATTCTGTGGCGGGATTTTCAGGTGACCACGCGTGAGATTGAGCAGCAGCGCATCCCGCGTGGGCGGTTGCTGGTCCTGGCCTCCGATAGTGAAGATATCGCCCTGGACTCCGAGTTCCCGCTGCTGCCACTCACGAGTCTGGGACGCGCGCCCACCAATTCTGTGTATCTTGCAGACAGCTTCGCCAGCAACGAGCACGCCCTGATCACGTATCGCGGCGGGAGCTGGTGGCTGGAAGATCGCGACAGCAGCAATGGGACGTTCCTGAACGGCGTCCGCATCAATGAACCGGTTGTCATGAGCAGCGGCGATCTGATTGGCATCGGCCGGGCCACACTGCGTCTCCAGCTTGAGTAGGCGGACCTGTCGGTTCGCTACTGGTTGAAGGGAACTTCCATGGACCTCGGATTACAGGGCTTGCGGGTGTTGGTCGTGGCTGCCAGCCGCGGGCTGGGCGCCGCTTCGGCGGAACGGTTGAGTCAGGAAGGCGCGCGGGTTGCCATTTGCAGCCGTGATCAGAGCCGCATTGCGGCAGCGGCCGGGCGCATCGCTGCCCATACCGGCGGGGAAGTCATCCCGCTGGCCGGCGACGTCAGCGACTCAGACAGCGCACGGGCGATTGTTGAGCAGGCCGTCACCGCCCTGGGCGGGCTGGATATCCTGGTCACCAATGCCGGGGGGCCGCCCTCCGGCAGCTTTGACGCCACCAGCGCCGAAGCCTGGCGGCAGGCCGTCGATCTTACTTTGCTCAGCACCGTCACACTGATCCAGGCCGCGCTCCCCGCCCTGCGTCTCTCTTCCCACGCAGCCATCCTGACGATCACCTCGTACTCGGCCAAACAGCCCATCAACAACCTGGTGCTCTCCAACAGCCTGCGCGCAGCCGTGATCGGGCTGACCAAGACGCTCGCCAACGAGCTTGGTCCGGAAGGTATCCGCGTCAACAGCATCATGCCGGGCTGGACGCTGACCGAGCGTGTGCAGGAGCTTATGCAGGCCCGCGCGCAGCAGAAGGGGACAACCGCCGCACAGGAGCTGGCTGCCCAGACGGCTGCTATCCCGCTGCGGCGCATGGCCGATCCGGCTGAATTCGCGGCGGTCGCGGCCTTCCTGTGCTCACCAGCGGCCTCCTATGTCCACGGCGCGATGATCCCCGTCGATGGTGGGGCCATCCAGGCGGCGCTGTAGCCCGCCGGCCAGTATCGAGTTCTCTCCGGTGAAGACACCGGCACGCATCAAGGAGTCGTAGATGGAAGCAGTACGCATTGGCGTTCTTGGCGGTTCGGGCCTCTACCACATGGATGAATTGGCCGACCGCAGGACTTATGACCTGGACACGCCCTTCGGCAAGCCCAGCGCGCCGGTGGTGGTGGGCACCCTGCGCGGGGAGCGTGTGGCCTTCATCCCCCGGCATGGCATCGGACATGTGTACATCCCTTCCCGCGTGCCCTACCGGGCCAACATCTTCGCGCTCAAGCAGATGGGTGTCACCCACATCATCGGGGTGAGCGCCTGCGGCTCGCTGCGGGAGGACTTCGCGCCCGGCCACATGGTCATTCCCGACCAGCTTGTCGACCTGACCCGGGAGCGCCCGCGCACCTTCTTTGGCGATGGCCTGGTCGTGCATGTCTCGGTTGCTGAGCCTTTCGCACCCAGGCTCGCGGGTCTGCTGGCAGACAGTGTGGTCAGGGCCGGGGGAATCGCGCATCGCGGTGGCAACTTCATCACCGTTGAAGGCCCGCGCTTTAGCACCCGGGGGGAAAGCATGATCTTCCGCCAGTGGGGGATGGGCCTCATCGGCATGACGACCAGCCCGGAAGCGTTCCTGGCTCGCGAGGCCGAGATGCACTACGCCGTCATCGGCCACGTCACCGACTACGACTCCTGGCATGCGGAAGAAGCGCCGGTGACGGTTGAGATGGTCGTAGCGACGATGCGGGCCAGCCTGGCGATCGCCCAGCAGGCGGTTGCCCACGCCGTGGAAGCGTTAGCCGCGAACTACGCCGCCTATTCCGATGATTTCATCACTAACGCGCTGGCGACCGCCTTCATCACCGACCGCAACGAGATCGGAAGAGCGTCGTGTAGGGAAAGAGTGTAGGATAGGGTGTA
>CAZGYW010000519.1:0-2794 GCA_964530495.1 uncultured Anaerolineae bacterium | reverse complement strand
GTTGTCTTGGTGGCCCGGTAGATTTTCACGCGCGCGCGCACATCTGGAGCCAGCGTTCCGGGGTATTTCCGGCCAATCCTGAGCCAGTATTCGTAGTCCATATTGAAGTGAAGATCCTCACGCAGAGACCCCATATCTTCAACAACATGGCGGCGAAGAAACACGCTGGGCTGAATCATGAAGTTGTTGCGGGTCAGCAGAAGATCGTAATTCCACTCCGATACTGCGTGTCTGAATGGACTTGGCTCGCCGGTCGCATCCAGCGACTCCGAGAAGCCATATACCCAGTTGGCCTCAGGATGCGCGCTCAGATAGGCCACCGCCTGTTCCACTGTATCCGGGAAGTACAGATCGTCGGCGTTCAGCCAGGCCAGGATCTCGCCCTGCGCCATGCGCCAGCCCTTGTTGATTGCATCGGACTGGCCGCGATCCGGCTCGGAGATGAGCGTCAAGCGGTCGGCGTATTTGCCTACGATGGCCTGCGTGCCATCGGTCGAGCCGCCGTCCATCACGATGTACTCGATGGGTGAGTACGTCTGAGCCAGCACGGACTGGATGGTATCCTCGATGAAGGCGGCGCTGTTGAAGCACGGGGTGACGATGGTAACGAGAGGGTTCATGGGCAGTCCCTGTGTGCCTATCCGGGCTTGTGAGCGGGCATGTATAATGATAGCCATACCCGACCGAAAGGCCAGTCATGAAGCTCTCTTTCGTTGTTGTTACCTATCAGCGCGGCGTGCTCCTGCAACAGTGCCTTGCCTCGATCTACAGCCAGCAGGAGCTTCCCACGCCCTTCGAGATCATTGTGATCGACAACGGGGGCGATGCGGTCATAGAGCCGCCGCCCAGGGCCGATGTGGAGTTGCGCGTGGAGCGCCCCGGAAGAAATCTGGGTGTTACTGCTGGGCGCAATCTGGCGATGGCGCTCGCCCGTGGCGAACTCTTCCTGATGCTTGACGATGATGCAGAATGGGAGACGGATCGCACGGTAGTACGTATGTGCCACTTGTTCGAGCAGGAACCACGTTGTGCAGCTATCGCAGCCCGCAGCCTTGACCCTGATGGCAATCTAATCGTGATGGAGCAACCTCATCCTGACAAAAAACACATTCTCAATACGCACCAACCTGTTGAGGTTCCCTACTTCTATGCAATGGGGGTGGCGCTAAGGGCGCAAGTAGTTGCCGAAGTTGGAGGATACCCAGAACGCTTTTTTTATGGCATGGAGGAAGTTGACCTGAGCTACCGCTTGCTTGATGCGGGCTATACCATCCTCTATGATCCGGCGATCGCCGTGCATCACTTCCGCTCCAACCTGGGACGTCCGATCACCGGCATCAAATACTGGAAGAACAACGCCGTCAACAAGAGCCGTTTGGCGTGGCGCCTGCTGCCGCTGCCCTATCCTCTGACGGTCATGCTGATCTGGGCGCTGGCGGCTGTGGTCCGGACACGCCGGCCGCTGGTGGCGTTTCAGATCTGGCGGGAGGTGTGGGCGGAGCGTGCCCTGCTGGCCAGCGAGCGGCGGCCCATCAAGCCGGAGACTGTGGCGTATATCAAGCGCATTGGTGGCCGTCTGCTCTATTGAGCGGACTGCTTCCCGGCAGCTTGCGCGATCACTCCAGACAGAGCACAATCCCCGCAGTATCCGCCTTCTGGACGCGATGGTGTGCCGCGTGCCGACACTCTCTACCCTTGTTGTAACCTATAACAGCGCGGCACACATCGGGCCCTGCCTGGAGAGCCTCCTGGCTTCCCGGGGTTTCGATGCGGTCGAAATCCTGGTGGTTGACAACGCCTCGGCCGATGCCACGCGCGCAATCATCACCGCGCGTTTTCCCACCGTTCGGCTCATCGCCTCGCCGGTTAATCTGGGGTTTGCCGCCGCCAACAATCTTGCCGCGCGGCAGGCAACCGGTGACTACCTGGCGATCGTCAATCCTGATCTGACCGTGCCACCGGACTCACTGCGCCGCCTGGTGGACTATCTTGAGCAGGCCCCGGCGGTCGGCATCGCCGGGCCGCGCACACTGGACACCGAGGGTCGGGTGACACTGAGCGCGCGGCCGCCTTATTCGCTCTGGCACATCCTGGGGATGCACTGGTATTTCGGGGCGATCTGTCCGCGGCTGATCTATGGGCGTTACGTCGCTTTGAATCGAACAGCGGACCTTCCGGTGGATGTCGGCTGGCTTCAAGGATCGTGCCTGGTGCTGCGCCGCAGCCTGTTTGAGCAGCTCGGCGGGTTCGACGAAAGCTTCTTCCTTTACGTTGAAGACATCGACCTGTGTGACCGGGCCAGGCAGCAAGGGTATCGGATCGTATTTGTCCCTATGGCGATGGCGGTTCACCTCGGCGGAGCTACCACCCGTGCGCAACCCCTGATGCGCGTGCGGGGGTACCATGCCAGCCCGCTGCATTACTTCCGCAAGCGGCAGAAGCCCCTGCATGCCTTCCTGATCCGCGGTATTTTCATCCTCGAACTGCTGGTCAAGCCGGTGCTGAGGGGCATTCTGAATCGCATCCGGTACAGCGCCGAGCGCCAGCGGCAGGCGGATGCCGAATGGCAGGTACTGCGTGAAGTCCTGGGTAATGCTTACTCCCACCCCCCGGAGCGCTCGTGATCGACCCGCGTGACCCCCGCCCGCCGGACCCGCCGCCCGCGCCGCTGCTGCGCCAGTGGCGCTGCCCCACCTGCGGCCAGATTGTCTTTGGCGACGAAGCGCCGTTCGTGTGCGAATACTGCCGAGATCGGAAGAGCACACGTCTGAACTCCAGTCACGAGATTCCATCT
>CAZGYW010000518.1:0-2805 GCA_964530495.1 uncultured Anaerolineae bacterium | reverse complement strand
GCCCCGCCCGACGGCAAGGCGGAAGTGATCGTCGCCAAGCACCGCAACGGGCCAACCGGCACCATCGAGCTGCGCTTCCGCAAGGAATTGACCCGTTTCGAGAATGCGCGGATGCAGAACTACGATCTCTCCCAGCTGGGGCCAGGGCAGCCACCCAAACGATGAGCGCGCATTTCGCAGGCTTCCCCCCCGGCAAAACGCGCTTGATCCGGCTCCCGGCGGCGTTCTTCACCGATCTGCTCCCGCAGATCGATGACGCCGACGAACTGAAGCTGACGCTGTACTGCTTCTGGGCGCTGGAGCAGCGCGAGGGGCGCTTCCGCTACCTGCGCCGGGAGGACTTCACCGTTCCGGAAATACCCGCCCCGCTGCAGGACGAGGAGCGCCTGGCCCTGGCCCTGGCTCGCGCCATCAAGCGCGAGACGCTGCTCACCGCCCAGGTGGAGGGCGTGCGCGGGCCGGAGATGCTGTACTTTCTCAACACCGCCAACGGGCGCGCCGCCGTGCGCCAGATTGCGGCCGGGCAGTGGAAGCCCGGCGACCATGACCGCCCGGCCGAGATCCTGCCGGAGCAGCCCACTATCTTCCACCTGTACGAGCAGAACATCGGCCTGATCACGCCGCTGATCGCCGACGAGCTGCGCGACACCGCGCAGACCTTTCCCGCAGGCTGGATCGAAGACGCGATCCAGATCGCCGTGACGCGCAACGCCCGCAACTGGCGCTACGTGCGCGCGATCCTTGAACGCTGGCAGAAGGAAGGCAAAGATGACGGATCAGGAACCACTCGCGGAGATTCTGAAGCGAGCCGTAAGCGATTTGTCTCAGGCAAATTCGCCGACATCATCGAAAGCTGAGGACGCCGATCAACTGGCGCTGGGCCTCCAGGCGGACGACGCCGACACCTGCCCCATCTGCGGCGGGTTCGGCATGATCGGGTACAAAGTCCCGGTGGGCGATCCGCGCTTCGGCAAGCTCTTTCCCTGCCCGCGCTGTGGGGAGGAAACGCTCCGCACCCAGCGCCGCGCTAGCCTGCGTAAGCTCAGCAACCTGGACGCGCACGCTGACCGCACCTTCGACAACTTCGAGACCGACCTGCCCAACCTGAATGAGCAGCAGGCCAGCAGCCTGCGCACCGCCCGCGACCTGTGCGCCCGCTTCGCTAACCACCCGGAAGGCTGGCTGCTCCTCCAGGGCGGCTACGGTAGCGGCAAGACTCACCTGGCCGCGGCCATCGCCAACACCTGCGTGGATCATGGGCTGGCCACCCTGTTCATGACCACGCCCGACCTGCTGGATCACCTGCGCAGCACCTTCGGCCCCTCCAGCGAAATTGAGTACGACGAGCTGTACGACCGGGTGAGCACCATTCCGCTGCTTGTCCTGGATGACCTGGGCAGCGAAAGCCCGACCCCCTGGGCGCTGGAAAAGCTCTACCAGATCATCAACTACCGCTACAACTACCGGCTGGCAACCGTGGTCACCACCAACGTCAATGTGGAAACGATCGAGCCGCGCATCCGCAGCCGCCTGGTGGACCAGAACCTGACGCGCAGCATCAAGCTGGACGTGCCGGATTACCGCCGGGGCGGCTTCGCCCAGGCCGAAAACGACCTGACCAACCTCACGCACTATGCCGACATGCGCTTTGACAACTGGGATGCCCGCGAGGACCTGCCCAAGAAGGATCACGACAACCTGCGCCGGGCCTACGAGTGGGCCAGGCGCTACGCGGACAGCCCGCAGGGCTGGCTGATCTTCAGCGGGACGTACGGCTGCGGCAAGACACATCTGGCGGCGGCCATCGCCAACCGCTGCCAGATGGCCGGGACGGGCGCGATGTTCGTCACCGTCCCCGATCTGCTCGATCACCTGCGCGCCACGTTCAACCCGGCCAGTACCGTCAGCTATGACCGCCTGTTCAACGAGATCCGCAATGCCGACCTGCTGGTGCTGGACGACCTGGGGGTGGAGAACGCCTCCCCCTGGGCGCGGGAGAAGCTGTTCCAGATCATCGATCACCGCTACCGCGCCCGGCTGGCGACCGTGGTCACCATGTCTCGCCCGCTGGACGAGATCGACGAGCGGCTGGCCAGCCGCCTGGGCGACCCCGCACGCGGGGTGGTCTTCGCGATCACGGCGTCCAGCTTCCGGGGCAAGAAGCCGGCGGCCGGTGGTTCACGTCGTCCGCGCACTGCGTCCAGCCATTAACGTCCCATGCCACGCCGGTCGCCTGCCCGCGCGCTGGTTGTGCCGGTGCTGCTCCTGCTCGCCCTGTGGGGGACACGCCTGACCGGGCTGGAAGCCCTGCCCCTCCACAACGACGAGGGGCTGCACCTCTTTCGCGCCATCCAGGTCTGGCACGGCCATCCTTTCTGGGAAATCGCCGACGGCAAGATCATCAACCACTGGCTGATCGCGGCGTTTTACCCGCAGCATGCGCCGGTCTTCGTCGGCCGGATGGCCACGGTGATTGTCGCCCTGCCGGGGTTGGCGGCCGCTTACGCGCTAAGCCGCCGCCTGTTCAGCGCGGGGAGCGCGTTCCTGGCCGGGGTCTTCTGGATCGCCACGCCTTACCTGTTCTTCTATGAGCGCATGGCGCAGAGCGACGTTGAAGCCGGGTCGCTGCTGGTGCTGACGCTGTGGGCGGCCCTGCGCCTGGCGCGGTCCGGCCGGCGGCGGGATGCCCTCCTGACCGGCATGGCGCTGGCGGCGGCCGCGCTCTTCAAGCTGAGCGCCGCCCCCTTCGCCCTGATGGTGAGATCGGAAGAGCACACGTCTGAACTCCAGTCACGAGATTCCATC
>CAZGYW010000517.1:0-2812 GCA_964530495.1 uncultured Anaerolineae bacterium | reverse complement strand
ATGGCCGCAGCCGGACTCGCCGTGCGCGAGCATGACGTACAACTGAATGCCAGCTTCACCGATGATGGCGGCTACCAGGCCATGCAGGCATTACTGAAATTCGAATCCAGACCCACAGCGGTGTTCGCCGCCAGTGATGTGGTGGCTCTGGGTGCAATGCGCGCCATAACCGAACATGGCTTGCGCATTCCGGAAGATATTTCGCTTGCCGGGTTTGACGACATCCCGCTGGCCCGTTATCTCAACCCCGGTCTGACAACCGTTCGTATTCCGGTCAATCAACTGGGCAAGGTCTCGGCCGAAATGCTCTTGCAGCTCATTCACGGCGAAAACCCTGCCAGACGGCATGTCATTCTGGAAACACAGTTGATCATCCGGAATTCGACCGCCCCCCCAACCCAATAGCTACTCAATCGCGATCTGAATCGCCCTGCTGCGAAAGGAGGTCACCCGACATCTCGATAGTCTTCGAATAGCGTACCCAATGGTTAGTCCTTCGTTTGTTTTCAAGGAGTACAATCCTATGCGTAAGATCTTTGCAATGCTCCTCACCGCAGTGCTTGTCCTGGCAGCGTTCCCGCTGACGGTCACAGCCCAGGGCGGCGAGGTAAACTGCATTACTCAAGAGGAAGCCAAAGTCGTGGTTGCCGCTGGCGCGGTTGGTCAGGAGCTTGAACTGACACTGGCCGCCGCGGCTGACTTCATGGCCGCCTGCCCTAACATCACCGTCGAGGTGCTCGAAACCCCCGACCTGGCGACAGACCGCCTGGGTGTGTACCTGCAGCTCTTTGAGGCCCAGAGCGCCGATGTGGATGTGTTTCAGATTGACGTGATCTGGCCCGGCGACCTCGCCGAGCATCTGATCGACCTGACCCCGTACATGACTGAGGAAGAGATCGCGGCGCACTTCCCGGCGATTGTCCAGAACAATACTGTGAATGGTGCACTCGTCGGCGTGCCGTGGTTCACTGATGCCGGCCTGCTCTACTATCGCACGGACCTGCTGGAGAAGTATGGCTATGACGCGCCGCCCGCCACCTGGGATGAGCTGACCGAGATGGCACAGACAATTCAGGATGGTGAGCGCGCTGCAGGCAACGCAGAGTTCTGGGGCTTTGTATGGCAGGGCAATGCCTATGAAGGTCTGACCTGCGACGCACTCGAGTGGCAGTACAGCGAGAGCGACACCCAGATCATCAATCCCGAAACCGGTGACATCGAAGTCAACAACGACGCCACCATCGCAGCATTCGAGCGCGCGGCTGGCTGGGTTGGTACGATCAGCCCCGAGGGCGTGACCGGCTATGGTGAGGAAGATGCCCGCAACGTCTGGCAGGTGGGTAATGCCGCCTTCATGCGCAACTGGCCGTATGCCTACAGCCTTGGCAACGCGGAGGACAGCGCGATCAAGGGCCTGTTCGATGTGTCCCCGCTGCCCTTTGGCGCCAGTGGCCATGGCGCAGCAACACTTGGTGGGTGGCAGCTGGCCGTCTCCAAGTACTCCGCCAATCCCGATGCGGCTGCGGCGGTCGCGCTCTACATGGCCGGGCCTGAGGTGCAGAAGAACCGCGCCGTCGTTGGCTCCATGAACCCGACCATCATGTCGCTGTATGAGGACGAAGAAGTGCTGGAAGCCGCTCCGTTCTTTGGCACCCTGTATGACGTGTTCATCAACGCCGTGGCGCGTCCATCCACGCTGTCCGCCCCCAATTACAACCAGGTCTCAACCGCTTACTTCAGCGCCGTTCACAGCATCCTGACCGGCGACGAAGATGCTGCGGTTGCGCTCGAACTCCTTGAGCTTGACCTCGAGGACTTGCTGGGCATGTAACAATAAGAAGGTAACTGAACCCGCTGGTGCACATGCAAGGCGCCAGCGGGTTCGCGCTTTATGTGGTCTTCCGTCAAATACTCGGACGAGATGGCGCAACTTCAGCGTGCGGCTGGTTTCTGGTCACACAGTCCGGTCAGATTCTAGAGTAGTTGTTCCTGAAACATACTTTGCCGCTGCGCCGCAGCAATCCTCCACTGGAGGTCTGGCATGGAAAAGAAAGAATCGAAAAAACACCCCCTCAACGCGGTGGAGGATGGACCACCCACTAATCAACCCCGCGTAATGACCGATTTCGAAGCGGTTTCCGTTGAGCTGATCAGCGGGCTATTCATCCTGATCGGCCTGGGGGCTCTTGCCTACCTGTTTGTCAGTATCAACAGTGACCCCACAATCCAGGCTATCACGCAGGGCACCCTGCCGGGGTCACCTGTGCTCGCCTTTCTGGACAGTTTTGGCATCGTGACTCCACTGCTGATCTTGTTGCTCGGCTGGCTTCTGATCAGAATGGGCCTGCAACTGAGAACCCGCCATGTCACTCCGGCCCGCTGGGCACAGGTTGCCCTGATCTGGATGAGCATCATGGTGGTCGTCATGGCGATCAGCGCCTTTACCAATGGCGGGCGACCTGCACTCGCGCTGGCAGCCGCCCCCTTTGACTTTGGCAGGGCCATTGCCGCCACCCTGCCATATGTCGTGGCGCTCGTTCCTTTGCTCGTCGCCTTACCATGGCTCACCCGCATGATCAACGGCGGCCTTTTTGAAGGTGAAGAGACTCTCACCACGCGTGACTCGCGCATGGCGTGGAACCTCCTGATTCCCACCCTGGCGATCCTGATTATCGTTGCCGCCCGACCTCTGGAGGAGACATTCATCACCAGCCTGACGGACAAGCGTTTCGCAGGAACGGGGGCTGTCAACTTCATCGGGCTGAACAGATCGGAAGAGCGTCGTGTAGGGAAAGAGTGTAGGATAGGGTGT
>CAZGYW010000516.1:0-2815 GCA_964530495.1 uncultured Anaerolineae bacterium | reverse complement strand
TGAGTTATGAGTGTTGAGTTTTGAGTTAAAAAGCATCAGGATGGGCGCGGGTGGAGGATTCTGCGCTTTAATGCAGCAGGCTGTCACCCGGGTGTGTTGCATCCCTTGCTTCTCAACGCCCAACCACTACCCAACTCAAAACTCAAAATTCAACACTCAAAACTCCCCGATAGGGCGGCGCGGATTATACCGTAGATCGGGGGCGGGCTGAATGGCAGGGGATCGGCACGGCCTAGCGCCCCTCTGGCTGCCCGATCACCCGCTGCGTGATCGGTGAGGACAGGATCAGGGCGGTGGTGGTGCGGCCGTACGGCTCGATCTGGCGGATGACGCGCTCCAGTTCTTCCACGGAAGACACGGCGACCTTCATCACATACGACTCGTTACCGGTCACGCGGTGGCATTCCAGGATTTCGGGCGTCTCATTGGCGACGGCAAGCACCTGGTCGCTGCGGTCGCCCAGGTTGCCCAGCAAAATGATCGCGCTGATCGGGTGGCCGACCTTGCTCAGATCGATGGCGGCATGATAGCCGGTGATGATCCCGGCGTCCTCCAGCTTGCGGATGCGCTCCGCTACCGCCGGGGAAGATAGCCCAACCTGCCGCCCCAGTTCCGCGAAGGAAATCCGGGCGTTTTGCTGCAGCGCCACCAGGATCCGCCAGCTCACGGCGTCAATGGAATCCACGATTCCGTTGATTGTGAAGTCATTCACAACAAACTCCTCACTTTCAAAAGCCACACAGCCAAAACGCGTTCAGTATAGCATGGAAATCGTTTCAATTCTGGTTTATTTTAAGGTCAAGGTCAGACAGCGAATTTGTGAAAGCTGCACAACTGACCATAAACAAGGTTCTTGCACACTACCCAATCACCAGCACGATCCACTGGATCGTGCTGGATGTGCACTACCCGCCCACTCATCCGGGCGGAAGGAGATCACAGCCATGTACCCCATCACCCTGTACCACGACTATCACCAGGAACGCGTGCGCCGCGTGGAGCAGTTCGCCCGGGAACGGGAAATCCTGCGCCTGGCGCGTCCGGAACGCCCCGGCCTGCAGGCCCGCCTGCGCGCGTGGCTATCCGCCAACGCCCCGCAGCAGGAACTGCGCCCGCAGAAGCAGAACATTCAGGCCCGTGCCAGCCTCATCCATGCCGGCCCCTCAGGCCGGTAGCCAGCCAGCACCACGCATAGCCTGTCCCTTACTGACGCCACGACCAGGCCGCCCGCCCGGTTGTGGCGTTTTTTTTGTGCCGGGTTGAACCCTGCAACCCGCCGTATTAATTCCCCCGGCTTGACAGTTGTACGCGAGTGCAGTACAAAACGATTAGTTTGCATTGTTCGGGAGAATCATTCGGGGAGAATAATCGCTATGAATCTCAATCACCGGAGCATCGCGCTCTTGCTGGTGGCAGCCTTACTGCTGACCGGCCTGGTAGCGGTCAACGCCCAGGGTAACGGGCCGACCGCCACCGTCATCAATTCGCTGACCCTGCGCGAGGCGCCCTTCCTCGATGCCGGGAGTGTCGCCCGCCTGGATGCGGGTGCGGCCGTGACCCTGCTCGCGCAGGCCGATCACTATGTTTATGTCGTAGCCGAAGATGGCACTGCAGGCTGGGCCCTGCCGAACGGTCTGCGCTTTGAAGCGGGCCAGCCTGAATTGCCCGCCGCCAACGCCGCAGTCAAGGGCTTCGCCAACCTGCGCATCCTGCCGGAGCTGACGGCCGCCGTCACCGGCCGCCTGGACCCCGCCACCCCGGTAATGGTCGTTGGCCGCACGGCGAACAACCAGTGGCTGCACGTGAAGACCCTGGCTGGTGACACCGCCTGGGCCACCGCCCCGGCCTTCGCCCTGCTGGACAGCATCGACACGCTGCCGGTGACTACCCTGGCTGCCGATGCGGGTGTGGTGACCCGGTTCGCCGTGCTGCGCGCCGCCCCGGACAGCACGTCCGCGGAAGTGGCGACCGTGCCGGCCGGCACGATCGTGACCCCGCTGCTGGCCAGCGGTGACCGCCTCTTTGTGGAAACTGCCGATGGCGTCCAGGGCTGGGCCATCGCCAGCGCCTTCGCCTTCTCCGGCAATGCCGTGCCTGAAACGCTGGTCTCCAACGCCGTAGTCAGCGCCGAGGTCGCCGTCAACCTGCGCGAAGGGCCGAGCCTGGAAGCCGCGACCAATGGCGCCGCCCAGCCCGGCGAGCGCCTGGCCGTGATCGGCGTCAGCGCCGACGGCCAGTGGTATCGCGCCGTGCCGAGCAGCCGCGTGGCTGCCTGGGTCTTCGCCGAGCTGGTGACGCTGGACGAGGGTGTAGGGCCGCTGGCGGTTGTCGAATAAGCGTCGCTGATGGTTGTGTGATCGACAGCGCCCCATAATCGGGGCGCTGTTTTTTTGGGCGGGTGGGGTCTACCCCCCGATGTACACCCGCGGCAGGCGCGGCAGAAGGCTGGTCACGATCTGGTAGGAAATCGTGCGGCCCATGCGCGCCAGGTCTTCCGCCGTGATCGCTGCCTCCCCCTGGCGGCCCAGGAGCACCACCTCGTCATCCAGCGCCACGCCGGGGATGTGCGAAACATCCACCACGAACTGATCCATGCACACCCGCCCGACCAGTGGCGCCCGCTGCCCGCGGATCAACACTTCCCCCTGCCCGCTGAGCAGGCGCGGGTAGCCGTCTCCATAGCCGACCGGGATCAGGGCCACGGTCATCGCCTGCGGGGCGAAATACGTGCGGTCATACCCGATACTGGCCCCGGCCGGGATGCGCCGCACCCGCCCGACCCGGCTCTTGATCGCCAGCGCGGGCCGCAGCGGAA
>CAZGYW010000515.1:0-2816 GCA_964530495.1 uncultured Anaerolineae bacterium | reverse complement strand
TGGAGAGCTTCCGCACCCAGAACATGTACACCCACATCGGCAAGCGCGGGCCGGTCCACTGCACTGCCCTGGGCAAGGTCATGCTGGCCCACCAGCCCGAAGCCAGCGTGGACGTGATCCTGGACCACAAGGGCATGGCCCGCTACAGCCCGACGACGATCACCGATCGGGCGGCCTTCAAGCAGGAGCTGGCGCGCGTCCGCGAGTACGGCTATGCGGTGGACGACCGCGAATCGGATGAGACCGTGCGCTGCCTGGCCGGGCCGATCCGCAACCATACCGGTGAGGTGATCGCCGCGATCAGCGTCTCAGGGCCGGCGGTGCGCATGCGGCCGGAGCGGGATGCCGAACTGAGCGAGGCGGTGTGCTGGGCCGCCCGGCGGATTTCCGCCGGGCTGGGGTATTTGCAGGAGTAGCGCCGAGCGCGCACCCAGGAGGTGAGCCGAACCTGATCGTACTTAACGCAGCGTGTCACCTGACGCCTATCCTTTTTGGGGAGGAAATAATGAAGCGTACCTACCGTCTCACCTGTTTGTTGCTGGTTATCGTCGCTATGCTGGCTACGCCCCTGGTCGGTTTTGCCCAGGGCGGCGGCGGTGGAACCCTGATCGGGGCCTTTGATGTCGGCCCCGGTGGCGCCCCGCAGATTCGTCCCTTCATGGATTCGGCCGGCCGCACCTGGCTGATCAAGCTCTTCAGCCCCCTGGTGAGCTGGAACGAGGACGCCAGCGGTCTGGCCCCGCAGCTCGCGGTGGAGTGGACACCCAATGAGGACGCCAGCGTGTGGACCTTCAAGCTGCGCGAAGGCGTGCTGTGGCATGATGGCGAGCCGCTGACCGCGGAAGATGTGAAGTTCTCGTTTGAGATGGCCTTCCACCCGGCCGCGGCGACCGCCTTTGCCTCGTTCTCGCAGTTCGCGCCCAACACGATTGTGGGCGGCGAAGCGTTTGTGAACGGCGAAGCCGATGGCATCGAAGGCATCCGGGTCATCGACGACCTGACGTTCGAGATCGCGCTGGTGGAGCCTAACCCGCGCCTGGCCTACAGCATGCTGTTCGCCTGGGTGCTGCCCCAGCACGCGCTGGCCGACCTGAACCCGGCTGATTACCTGACGACCGACTGGTTCTTCACCAGCCCGGTCGGCACCGGCCCCTTCATGCACGATGAGTACGAGGCCGATCAGTTCTGGGCCCTCAAGCCGAACCCCAACTACTGGAATGGCGCGCCCAAGCTGGACCGCCTGATCAACCGCTACTTCGAGGATGAAACCTCCGCCATCCTGGCCCTGGAAAGCGGCGACATCCACTTCACGTATGTCAGCGCCGACGTGGCCCAGCGCATGATGGAAAACGAGGCGTTCGAGATCTTTGCCGGGCCGTCCGGCGTGACCAACTACCTGATCTTCAATCTGCGCAACCCGGCCTTCCAGGATGTGCGCGTCCGCCAGGCGATCATGTATGCCATTGACCGCCAGGCCATCGCGGATACCGTGATGCAGGGGACGGTGGAGCTGGTGCCCTGCACCGCCGCGCTGCCGGCCATGCGGCCGCCCGCGGAGGAAGTGAACGCCTACGCTTACGACCCGGAAATGGCTCGCCAACTGCTGGCCGAAGCCGGCTGGCAGGGTGGGGTGAACTTCGACATTCACACCTACTACACCGCCCAGCAGGCCCTGGATGCCATGTCTGCCATGCAGGCTTACCTGGCCGATGTGGGCATCGAGACGACCCCGCTGACCGTGGACGTGCCCACCTACAACTCCTACTTCTACTCCGGTGAAGGCTGGGACATCAGCTACCGCGGGACCGGCGCCACGATGATCTACCCCTGGCAGTTCTACCTGCCCGGCGGCTTCCCGGACCTCCCGAGCGAGGAAACCCTGGTCGGCCCGGTCTTCGACGAATTGCTGGACCTGATCCTGTCGGCCCGCGCGGAAGTCGATGAGGCGCAGTTCCTGGAGACGATGCAGGAAGTCTGCAAGTACCAGAATGAGAACGCGCTGGAAGGCTACATGTGGACGTCCATCCGCTACGGCGTGGCCTCCGCCGATCTGGCTGACTTCTACTGGTTCCCGGCCGCGGGTGGTGGTCCTTACGAGGATCATGCCGAGCTGTGGTCGGTTGCACAGTAAGTTGACACGCTGCTGGTAATCGGGGGGTGGCCCTGGGCCACCCCCCTGTGGCCTTGATCCGGTTTTACTCAGTCTCCAAGAGTGCCCTCTATGGCCAAATACCTGATTCGCCGTCTTCTGATCAGCATCCCGGTCCTGCTGGCCGTGACCGTGATCGTGTTCGCCCTGATGGAAATCGCGCCGGGCGACATGATCGACTACTTCATCACCTCTGAATCGCAGATGACCGAGGACGCGCTGGAACAGCTCCGCGCGCGCTTCGGGCTGGATAAACCCGTTACCGTCCGTTACGTGAACTGGCTGGGCAATGTGGTGCAGGGCGACCTGGGCTTCAGCTTCGTGGAAGGCCGCCCGGTCGGTGAGTTGATCGCCCGGCGGCTCAATGCCACGATGATGCTGGTGGGGACGGCCCTGATCATCGGGATCGTGGTGGGCATCCCGCTGGGGATCGTGACCGCGCTGCGGCAGTACTCCTTTACGGACTTCTTTCTGACCGGCGTGTCGTTCCTGGGGATTTCCATGCCGGCATTCATTGCCGGGATCTTCGCCCTGTACGTCTTTTCGATCACGCTGGGCTGGTTTCCATCCGGCGGTATGCGCCCGGTGGATCGGGTGCCGACGCTGGGTGACACGCTCTACTACCTGGCGCTGCCCGGCCTTGTGCTCAGCCTGAACTACGTTGCCA
>CAZGYW010000514.1:0-2834 GCA_964530495.1 uncultured Anaerolineae bacterium | reverse complement strand
CCATCCTCGGAGACGCTGATCGTCGCGCTGTCCGGGCCGCTGCCCGGCACGTCAATGGTCATTCCCGTGTTGCAGACCAATTGGGTTGGGTCGTGGTAGGTCACCCAGGTGCCCGGCAGGGGAACGACGCTCCTGAAGGTCAGCTCCTCATCCTCAAGCTCGATCACGTCTGTCTCCGCCGAGATCGGATCAACCTCATCCTCCTCAAACGTCATGGCGTTTTCGGCGTCCAGGATCGCCTGGTCATACAACAATTCAAGGTCGGTCGAGTCCAGGTCCGACCACTGACAACCGGCGCTGCCTGTGCATATGACAGTGTTCTTGCCGTGGGGATCCGGCTCGCCCATGATCATCGCCACATCGTCGGCGCTGAAGCGGCCGGAGGTGCTGCTGTAGCGGCATTCCGTAGCCCCGCAGATGATGATCTCCGGCGGCGTGACTTCCTCCGTGCCCTGGGCCAGCACGCCCGGCACCACCCCTAACACCACAACCATCAGGACCAGCCCGGCAATAGAACGTCCAAACATTGTTTTCGCTCTTTTCTTACAGGAATGAGTAAGCACACGGTACACAGGTGAGGACTATACACTATGCTGTCTAATATTGCCAATCTGTATCTTAAATATATGATTTATGTTCCCTTAAGAAGATGCAGCCCCTTTCTGCTCTGTGAACTCTGTGTTCTCTATGGTTAATAGTTTCTTGCGACTTCTGCGGTGCGATCGTTTGTCCCGGCAGTTGCCCGCTCCGGCTGTGCGCCCTACGTGAGGCCCTGCGCGGCCTGGATCGCCGCCAGCCACACCTCGCGCACGCTGACGCCGCGCTCCGCCGCGCGCGCCGCGCAGTCGTCATGCTCCGGCGCGAACTTGGCCCGGTCGGTGCCCGGCTCCGCGATCTTGATCCGCACGTCCCCGTAGGGCGTGCTGACCGTCCGCACGGCGCGGGGCAGCGCGTGGCGCGTGACCGGGTACTCGCGGATGCCGAGCGTCGTCGTCTGGCGGAAGAGCAGGTCGCGCAGGGCGGGCGCGTCCGCGGGACGGCACAGCACTTCCACAATGATCGCCGGGCGGCCCTTCTTCATGTGGGCGGGGGTCAGCCACACGTCCAGCGCCCCGGCCCGCAGCGCCGTTTCCACCAGCGGCCCGTACCACTCCGCCACCATGTCATCCAGGTTGCAGGCCAGGACGGTCAGCGTCTCGGTTCGGATGCCCTCCACCGCGCCGGGCTGCTCGCCCAGCACCAGCCGGAGCAGGTTCGGACGGTCGGGCCATTCCTTCGTCCCCGCGCCGTAGGCCACCCGCTGGACAACCATGTCCGGAGCCGGGCCAAAGGCCGCCGCCAGCCCGGTCACCAGCGCCGCGCCGGTCGGCGTGACCAGCTCGCCCTGCACGTCCACGCCCTTTACGGGGAAGCCTTCCAGCAGCGCGGCCACCGCCGGCGGCGGGACCGGGAACACCCCGTGGGCGATGCGCACCGTCCCGCCGGACCAGGGCAGCGGCGCGGAGACGATGCGCTCCACGCCCAGCGCCTCAAACCCGGCGATCGCGCCGACCACATCGACCAGCGTGTCCACCGCGCCGATCTCGTGGAAGTGGACGTGGTCGACCGGCATGCCGTGCACCCGCGCCTCGACTTCCGCCAGCCGGGTGATCACCGCGATCGCTCGCGCCCGGACCGCCTCCGAGACCGCCGCCCCCTCGATGATGGCGATCAGGTCGGCGGGGTGGCGCAGCGGCTGGGCGTCCGGCGCGTGGACGGTCACGTATGTCCCGGCCAGGTGGCTCTTGTGGACGACCTCCGCGCTGACGCTCACCCCGGCAATCCCGAAGGAATCAACCACGGCCTGCAGGCTGGCGAGCGGCCAGCCGGCGTCCACCAGCGCGCCGAGCAGCATGTCTCCGCTGGCCCCGGCGAACGGATCAAGATAGGCGATACGTGTCATGTGGGTTCACTCCCGGTGGTGAAAAGAGAAAGACATCTCACCGCAAAGATCGCAAAGGGAGAACAACAAGAACGCAAAGGTTTTTTGAATGGTATTTCTCTGCGTTCTTTGCGGTAGGCTTTTCCTTGGCGCCCTTTGCGGTTTGCTTATTTCACCGCAAAGATCGCAAAGACATAAAGGACAAGGCCGCAAAGAAAAGCCCTGAGTTTCCAGTGTCCCTGTTGCCGTCATGCCGCGCAATTACGCACTGAAGAACATTGCTTTTTCTTTGCGTCCTTGCTTTGCATTCTTGGCGCCCTTTGCGGTTTGCTTTTGCGGTTCGCTGTTGCCTTTGCGGTTCGCTGTTGGATCAGCGGCGCAGGGCGTTCAGGATGCGGTGGGCAGCGGCCGCCGCGCCCAGGCCATTGTCGATGTTGACCACGGTCACCCCCGGCGCGCAGCTATTGAGCATCCCCAGCAGTGCGGCGACGCCCTGGAAGCTGGCCCCGTAGCCGACGCTGGTCGGCACAGCGATGATCGGCGGCGCGACCAGCCCGCCCACCACCGTCGGCAGCGCGCCTTCCATGCCCGCGACCACGATCAGCACATCCGCCGCTGCCAGCGCCTCCACATGGGCCAGCAGGCGATGCACGCCTGCCACGCCCACATCGTACAGGCGCTCGGCCCGGTCACCGGCAAAATCCAGCACACCGAACGCCTCCTCGGCTACCGGCAGGTCGGACGTCCCGGCCGCCACAATCTTCGCCAGCCCGGTCGCCTGGCGCGCCATCTGCCCGACCGTGATCAGGCGCGCGGTTGCGTCATAGCGGGCCTGTGGCAGCGCGGCGCACACGGCTTCCGCGTGTTCCGGCCGGGCGCGGCTGGCCAGCGCGCAGCCCTGGTGCTCAACCAT
>CAZGYW010000513.1:0-2836 GCA_964530495.1 uncultured Anaerolineae bacterium | reverse complement strand
GCCTGCGGCTCAAGTGCGACGCCCTGCCCTGGGCCGGGCTGGACGACACGCCGGAAGCGCTGCGCCAGCGCTACCTGGGCCGCACGTTCAGCGCCGAGGGCCTCAGCCTGACCTTCGATGACGTGGCCCTCCTGCGCGCCGCGGGCAAGTACGGCAAGGCCATCAACCACACGGCGCGCATGTACCGCCACCTCAAGGCAGTCTCCGCCGGCCGGCCCTTCGAGCTGGAAGTCTCTGTGGACGAAACCGACACCCCCACTACCCCGCACGAGCACTTCTTCGTCGCCAGCGAGTTACAGCGGCTGGGCGTGGTCTGGGTCAGCCTGGCGCCGCGTTATGGCGGGCGCTTCGAAAAAGGGGTGGACTACATCGGCGACCTGGCGGCCTTTGAAGCGGAAATCGCGCAGCATGCCGCCATCGCGCGCGCCCTCGGCCCCTACAAACTCAGCCTGCACTCCGGCTCCGACAAGTTCAGCATCTACCCGATCATCGCCCGCCATACCGGACCGCTGCTGCACGTCAAGACAGCCGGCACCAGCTACCTGGAGGCCCTGCGGGCCATCGCCCGCGTAGCACCTGCCCTGTTCCGGGACATCTTCGCCCTGGCGCAACGGCGCTATGCCACCGATCGGGCGACGTACCACGTCTCAGCCGATCCGGCCCTGGCCGCTCAACCCGGCGCCCTCACCGATGAGGACCTGGCCAGCGTCCTGGAGGACTTCCACGCCCGGCAGATGCTGCACGTGACGTTCGGCTCCGCGCTGGCCGAGTATGGCCCCGCCCTGCAGGCAGCCCTCAGCGCCCATGAAGCCGCCTACTACCAGGCACTTGAAGCGCATTTCGTCCGGCACCTGGCCCCGTTCTGTGGCTGACCCATTCCAAAGGATGGTAACGCGGTGAACCTGCACGAACATGCCAGACTCTATGACTTCACGGGCCGCATTGTGGCCATCAGCGGCGGCATGGGGGTGCTCGGCGGGGAGATCGCCGCTGCCCTGGTGGGGATGGGCGCGCGTGTCGCCATTCTGGATCGGGACCCGGCTCTGGTGGGCCAGGGCGTACAGCGCCTCGGCGGCGATCCCGGCGCCACGTTCGTCGTCCATGCGGATGTGCTCAAGCGCGACACGCTGGAGACTGCCTGCCGCCAGCTTGAGGACGCGCTGGGCCCGGTGGATACCCTGATCAACGCGGCGGGCGGCAACCGGCCGGGCGCCACAACCGGCCCGGAGACGAGCTTCTTTGACCTGCCGGAGGAGGCGCTGCGCAGCGTCTACGACCTCAACCTGCTGGGAACGCTGCTGCCCTGCCAGGTCTTCGGGCGTGGCATGGCCGCGCGCCAACGCGGGGTAATCCTCAACCTGTCTTCGATGGCCGCGTTCACGCCGCTCACCCGCGTGGTGGCTTACTCCGCAGCCAAAGCTGGCGTGAACAACTTCACGCAGTGGCTGGCCGTCCACATGGCGCAGGAGTACAGCCCGCACATCCGCGTGAACGCCATCGCGCCCGGCTTCCTGCTGGGCGAGCAGAACCGCTACCTGCTGGTTGATGCGGCCACCGGCGCGCTGACCGCGCGCGGCCGCCAGATCATCGACCGGACGCCAATGGGCCGCTTCGGCACACCGGAGGAATTGCTGGGCACGGTGTTATGGCTGCTGTCCGATGCCTCCGCGTTTGTGACGGGGATAGTCGTGCCGATTGACGGCGGCTTCAGCGCCTTTGCCGGGGTGTAGCGCCTGCCGCTTCCCCTGATCTCAGCGGACCGGCGGAGGGCCGCCTGGCCGGGAGAGGTCAAACAGGTCCGGGATGTGCACCAGCTGGCCGCTCTGCATCGCCAGGTTGCTGGCGATCCCAACCAGGATCGATGCCGCGCCGTCCAGGTGTGAGGCCGCCCGGTGAAACGGATCCGGCGGCGGATTGGGCGCGAAGATCTGCTCCACCATGACCGGATCAGCGCCACCGTGCCCGCCATCGCCAGGTGGCACGTCTACGTCGTAAACTGCCCCAAACATCGGATACACGCGCAGCCGGACGGAGTGAAAGCCGCCTTTGCTGGCCTGTGCTGCGGGCTGCGCAAGCGTGATGGTTTCCACAACCTCAAGCTCAACCCGCCCCTTTGTCCCGGTGATGGCAACCCGCAGCCCTTCCCAGGGGCTGTAGGCGATCAGGCAGTAGGAGAGCAGTACGCGGTTCTGGTAGCGCACCGTCACGTTCATGGTGTCTTCGATCGTGATCGGCGCGCCGAACACATTGCGATCGCGCAGGTAACCCGTTTCGGCTTCCGCATCGAGGTACAGCCCGCGCAGGGTCGCGTTGTCATCCAGGGTCAGCCGGAACGGGTCATGCCGGGCGGCTTCCACCCCGGTGTAGCGCTGGTAGGGATAGTGCTCGCCCCGCGCTTCGGCGGCTGCGCGCCCGTAGAACGACAGATCGCCCATCGCGAACACATCCCGCGGATAGGAGTCAATCCACCAGTTCACCAGGTCAAAATGGTGGGTGGCCTTGTGGACGAGCAGCCCGCCGCTGTTCGCCTTCTCCCGGTGCCAGCGCCGGAAGTAGTCCGCGCCGTGACTGGTATCCAGCAGCCACGAAAAGTCCACCGCCAGCGGGCGGCCCACCACCCCTTCCAGAAGCACTTCGCGCAGCCGGGTATAGGCGGGCGCATAACGATAGTTGAATCCGACCCGCAACTGTCTGCCGGTGCGCGCGATCGCGGCATAGATCGCCTTCAGCGAGTCCAGGGTCGTGGTCATCGGCTTCTCGGTAATGACGTCGCACCCCAGTTCCATCGCCCGGACGATGTACAGGTGATGGGTCGCGTCCACCGTGGTCACAATGA
>CAZGYW010000512.1:0-2838 GCA_964530495.1 uncultured Anaerolineae bacterium | reverse complement strand
AGCTGTCCGCTGAAAGCTGATAGCTGCCCGCTGACGGCTTTTCGTTTGCGCTTCATAACCGGGCGCGGCTTGGAGTGCCGCGGCGAACGTGATACCATTGCAGAGTCTGGTGGCGCAGGGGGATGTTCCCGAAAGCGAATGGTCTTGTTCAGACGCTCGCGTTGGCTGTTCCTGCTTATCTTCAGCGTGGCGCTGGCCGGGGCCGGGGTGATCCCGGCGCCGCGCGGGCTGCTGGCGCAGGGGCCGACCGCGACCTGGACGCCGGTTGCCAACTACGTCCTGGCGGATGACGCCCACCTGCGCGGCGGGCCGGGTACCTCCTACCCCCCGGTCGGGCGCGTGATTCGCGGCCAGGTGGTTTACCCGGTGGCGCGCAACGCGGATGCCACCTGGATCATGATCGCCTACGGCACCGGCTACGGCTGGATCCGGGCTGACCTGGTCGCCTGGGCGGATGCGCTCACCGCGCTGCCCGTGCTGGCGCCGGAGGGCCTGACGCCGACCGTCGGCCCGCGGCTGCCCAGCGCGACTCCCTTCTTCCCCACGCCAATCCCGCCCGGCAACTGGGCCAATGTGGATGCCCAGGGCGCCTACCTGCGCGCCGGGCCGGGCCGCACATACCTCGTCGTCGGGGCAATCCACCCCGGGGACGTGGTGGAGCCGGTCTCCCGCACAGAGGACGGCACCTGGATCCTGATCCGGCAGGCGGAGGGCTTCGCCTGGGTGCGGGTTGATCTTGTGCGCTGGCAGGACGACCTGGAGGCGCTGCCGGTCATTCTGACCGACGAGCCGGATGCGCTGACGCCGACGCTGACCTTTACCCCGTCGCGGACGCCCACCACCTCAGCCACGCCGACCGCAACCCCATCGCTGACCGCGACCGCTACCTCTTCTGCGACGGTAACGGTGTCACCGACCGCAACGGCATCCCCGACGGTGACCAAGTCCCCGACGGTGACATCGCTGCCGACTGTCACGGAAACTCCACCCCCGACCTCAACCGGCACGGTGACTCCGACCGACACGCCGACGATCACGCCGTCGCCGACGGTGACTCCGCCACCGACGGTGACACCCTCACCAACGGTGACTGAGCTGCCGACGGCGACTCCGTTACCGACCGACACGCCGTCGCCAACCGCGACGGATACGCCGACTGCGACGGAGACAATGGCTCCGACGGAGACGCTGGCTCCGACGGTGACCGCCACCGCGACGCCGTCACCGGAGCCGTCCGCGACGGACACCCCAACCGTGACTCCCACGCTGATGCCCACGGCAACGGAGACCCTGACGCCCAGCGTCACGCCCGCTTCAACGGACGAGCCGACCGCGACGGACACGCCAACCGACGACCCCACCGCCGCACCGACCGCCACGGACCTCCCCACGGATGAGCCGGTAGCACTCGCGCTGGAGGCCAGCGCCACTGCTCTGGCCGCGCCGCCGACCTTCACGCCGATGCCGCCCCCGTCCGTTCTGGGCGCTGACGAGACGGCCACCCCGCTCCCGCCCTCCGAGACCCCCATCCCGCCCACGGACACTCCGGAGCCGCCAACGGCCACGAGCGAGCCGCCCACGGATACCCCCGTGCCCGCCTCGGCTACGCCGCTGCCGGCCGTGACCGTCCCCGCTGGCGATGCGCCGCCAGCCGGAGACAACCCGCTGGCCGGGATTGTGGCCTGGGTGCAGGGCCTTTCGCCCTCGACCCGGTTGCTCGGTGGCGGGGCGGTGCTGGTCACGCTGTACCTGGCGGTCTACCTGTTCGGGGCGGCGGGGGTGGCACGCTATGGCGAGGGCTTCGTGATCGAGACCTGCCCGGTCTGCCAGAAGGGCGAACTGAGCGTCGTCAACCGCACCCGGCACACGCTGGGCATCCCGCGCGTGCGGCGGACGGTGCACTGCGACTACTGCGGGTCGGTGCTGCGCCAGGTGGGGCGCACCCGCTGGCGTTATACCGTCGATGGGGACGAAAACCTGGAGCTGTTCCGGCGCTACAACGGGCGCGTGATCACCAATGCGGAGCTGATCGCGCTTGGTCGCCCGGCGCGGATGCAGATGGTCAACCTGGAGCCGTCGTCGCGCAGCAAGCCGCCGGAGTACACGGACGAATCGTAACCCCCGCCGCCCGGCAACAAAAAAGGCCAGCCGCGCGGGCTGACCGTTTTTCTGCGTGCCTGGAGGGATTCGAACCCCCGGCATCTTGCTCCGTAGGCAAGCGCTCTATCCGCTGAGCTACAGGCACCTGACGCTGCTTATTATACTGCCGGGGTAAGGGGTGTCAAGCCCGGATTCGAGGCCCGGCAGGGCCGCCGCGGGCCGCACACAGGGAGGGATCGATGGCTGAAATGCTGCGCCTTTTCGTGGCGCTGGAGCTGCCCGCCGAGGTGCTGGCTGCCCTGGAAGCCCGCCAGGATCGCCTGCGCCGCGCGGCGCGGAGCGAGCGCCGGGGCCTGGATCAGGCGGTGCGCTGGGTGCGGCCGGAGGGCATTCACCTCACCCTGAAGTTCCTGGGAGATGCCCCCGCCGGGCTGGTGCCGGATTTGCGCCGGGCGCTGGAAGCCGCGGTGGATGGGCACGGCCCGCTGGCCCTGCATACCGCCGGGCCGGGCTGCTTCCCCAACCCGAACCGGCCGCGCGTGATCTGGACCGGGCTGGCAGGCGACCTGGATGGGCTGGGCCGCCTGCAGGCCGCGGTGGAGCGCGCGCTGAACCCGCTGGGCTTCCCTCCGGAGGGGCGGCCCTTCAGCCCGCACCTGACGCTGGGCCGCATCCGGCAGGAGGCAAGCGCGGCGGATGCCCGCGCCCTGGGCGCGCTGGTCAGCGCGGCTGACCCCG
>CAZGYW010000511.1:0-2842 GCA_964530495.1 uncultured Anaerolineae bacterium | reverse complement strand
CTGCCGGGCTGCAGCCAGGTGACATCATCCTCGAAGGCAACGGTGAGCGTTTCACTTCGCTCACTGCCCTGCAGACGTTCACCAACGCCCACCAGGGCGAGCAGGTTTCCCTGCTCATCGAGCGCGATGGCGAACAGCTCACCATTGCCCTGACTCCGCGTGCCGACCCGCCGCCGAACGAAGGCCCGATCGGGATTACCATCGGGGCGCAGCAGACCAACACGGCGCTGGGCGTTTCGCTGGCCGATTTTGACGCGATCATCGACTATGAGCCGGCTTCTCCTGGTGACGCGCTGGCCTATGGCATGCAGCGCACCGGGCAAACCGTCAGGTCGATCATCGAAGCGCCGATTGAGATCATTCGTGGCAACATCGACGCTGATCAGGCGCGCCCCATCAGCATCATTGGCATCAGCCAGATCGGCGGCCAGCGTCTGGAAGAAAGCGTCGAATACCAGAACGTGCTGCCGATCCTCGATTTCGCCGCAATCATCAGTCTGGCGCTGGGCATCACCAATCTGCTGCCCATCCCCGGCCTGGATGGCGGGCGCATTCTGTTCGTGGTCATTGAGTTGCTGCGCGGCAAGCCCATCGCCCCGGAGCGCGAGGGCATGGTACACATGATCGGCCTGCTCCTGCTGCTGGGCACCATGAGCATCTTCATCCTCAATGACATCGTGAATCCGGTTCTTCTTAACCTGCCGTAAACCGGCCTCGTAACCATCGGTATCAGAGCGCAAATGAGCAAAGCAAAGCCCTTTTCCGAAGTACTGGACAGCCTCTCCGGATCGGCGGAACTGACCGACTCCGGGATTGTGTATGCACTGTCCAGTCTCAATCGTCAGCAACTGAGCGACCTGGCCGCCCGCTGGCAGACCATTGCGGTTGAGCGCCGTCGCGCCCTGCTGCAGCACCTCAATGCCGTCAGCGAGGCGAATTTCGAGCTGGATTATCGCAGCATCAACCACATGGCCCTCCAGGATCCGGATAGTGACGTCCGGTGTCTGGCCATCGAAGGGCTGTGGGAGGATGAGACGACCGATTTCATGCACAAGCTGGTTGAGATCGTCCGGTCCGACGGCAGCGACGCGGTGCGAATCGCCGCCCTTCGGGAGCTTGGTCGTTTCATCCTGCTCGGAGAATACGAAGAAATCGGCCGGGCAGAGGCGCGCCTGGTCCAGGACGTGGTCATGCGCGTGCTCACTTCGGATGAAGACATCGACATCCGGCGCCACGCGCTGGAGTCAATCGCCAACTGCGGGCGGGAGGGAGTCGCTGCGCGCATCCGGGACTTCTACGGTCACGCCGAACCCAGCGTCAGGCTGAGCGCCATCTACGCCATGGGCCGCACCTGTGACGACAAATGGGCGCCGGAGATCATCAAGGAGCTTTCGAGCGCGTCCACGGAAATGCAGTACGAAGCTGCGCGCGCCGCCGGTCACATGGAACTTCGCGAATCGGTCCCGTACCTGGGGCAGGTAATCGAAGACACCGACGATCCGGAAGTGCTGGCCATCTGCGTCTGGGCGCTCGGTGAAATCGGCGGAGAGGCCGCGCGCAAGATCCTGAACAACGTAATTCGCCTGGCAGAAAAGAATGACGACGAGGTGATACTCGCCGCCGCCGAAGACGCTCTGGATGCCGCGAGCCTGCCCGGGGACGACCTGTGGTTCATGGACTTTGAACCCTAAGTCTGCGCAGTCCGGAAACAGGGTCGATCCGCACCGTCGCGCAACGAATGGCATCTTGACATCCACTGGACCTGTTGTATACTGAGGAATACTGTGGCACACGGGTATAATAAGGCTGGTTACGGGTACGAAAATCGGCGCTAGAACCATTGTTCTTGCGCTCTTTTGCCTTGTAGCCAGGGGTTACACCATCCCCGCTGCTGCCCCACAATCTGGAAAACCTGTAATCGGCATGCTACTCACTTCAACTCTGATTTGAGCGCAGAGGAGGAACGCCTTGGAGGCGAAAGACTTTCGCGCGCTGCGCATTAGCCTTGCTTCACCGGAACAGATTCTATCGTGGTCGTATGGCGAAGTAACCAAGCCGGAAACCATCAACTATCGCCGGCTGCGTCCCGAAAAAGACGGCCTGTTCTGCGAGGCGATCTTCGGCCCAACCAAAGACTGGCAGTGCTACTGTGGCAAGTATAAGAACATTCGTTACAAGGGCATCATCTGCGACAAGTGCGGTGTCGAGGTAACGCGTTCGTCCGTCCGGCGCGAGCGAATGGGACACATCGTCCTGGCCGCGCCAGTTGCCCACGTCTGGTATACCCGGCGTGTCCCCAGTTACCTGGGGCTTTTGCTGGATATCAGCCGCCGCAATCTTGACCGCGTGCTGTATTTCGCCCAGTATGTCATCACCCACGTCGATGAAGACGCCCGCCAGAAAGCCCTCAAGCGCCTGGAAGAAGAACTGGCGCGCCAGGAAGCCCTGATCGGTGACGAATTGACCGGGGAGCTGGGCGATCTGCGCAACCAGCGCGACGCTGACCTGGAGATCCTCCAGGATAAGATCGCGACCATCAACGAAAAATACAACAATGAGTTCGCTCGCCTTTCAGACGAGGTCATTCGTGAAGCTCAGCACCTCCAGGAGCGCATCGAAGACCTGGTGGGCGAAGTCAACCCGGCCCAAATCCGGTTCGAGACCGCTGATGTGCTGATTGCCGCCAAAGGCAAGAAGATCACCAACGATCACATCACGGCGGTTCAGAACGCGGTCAGCGCGTATTTGAATGAGCTGCAGATCGAACTTGAAGAGCGGCGCCGTGCCGAGATCGCTGCCGCGGAGCAGGGCATCGACGACGTCAGCTCAGATGCTGCCCGCG
>CAZGYW010000510.1:0-2843 GCA_964530495.1 uncultured Anaerolineae bacterium | reverse complement strand
GAGATAATGAGCGGTGACTGGAGTTCAGACGTGTGCTCTTCCGATCTGTACACCACCGCCGCCAGACCCGCCGGACCACCGCCGATGATGATCAGGTCATGCATGTTTTGCTCTCCTCGCTATTCCTGTGGGGGATCGGGGATGAAGCCCGCATCCATCAGGGTCTGCGTCATGGCCCGGGCCTGGCGGATGATCGCCGACGCCCGCTCGAATTCTTCCTCATAGGTGCAGGGCAGCGTAGCCACGCCCTGCTCCACGGCCTTCACCGCCACCGCCGCCGCTTCCCGTGGGTAAATCTCCCAGTCGTCCATGGTTGGCAGCAAATGCTCGGTCGAGAGCTTGTCCGCCGGCACAGCTGAAGCAAGCGCTTCCGCTGCCGCGACAGCCATCTCGTCGGTGATGGTCGTTGCCCGCACATCCAGCGCCCCGCGGAAGATACCGGGGAAGCCCAGTGAGTTGTTGACCTGGTTGGGGAAATCGCTGCGCCCGGTCGCCACGACCGCCGCGCCGGCTTCAGTGGCTTCCCATGGCCAGATTTCCGGGATCGGGTTGGCCGCCGCGATTACAATGGCATCCTTCGCCATGGTGCTGATCCACTCCGGCAGGATGATGCCCGGCCCGGGCGCGGAAAACGCGATCACCGCATCCGCGCCGACCATCGCTTCCGCAATGCCACCGGTTGTCTCGCTATCGTTCGTGATCTGGCACAACCGCCACTGCTGTACATATTCCACCTTGCGCAGGGCGACATCCGAACGATGTTTGCCCAGGATGCCGTGGTCATCAACCATCAGGCAGTTGCCGGGGTCTACCCCGTAGCTGAAGAGCAACCGGCTGCAGGCCACGTTGGCCGCACCTGCGCCCACAAACACGATGCGCATATCTTCCAAGCGCTTGCCCACAACCCTGGTCGCATTCATCATCGCCGCCAGGGTCACGCTGGCCGTGCCCTGCTGGTCATCATGCCAGATCGGGATGCGGGCGCGCTCGCGCAGGGTATCCAGAATGCGGAAGCACTTGGGCTGGGAAATGTCTTCAAGGTTGATCCCACCGAAGGCTGGCTGCAGGGTTAACACGATGTCGATGATCTTGTCCGGGTCTTTGGTGTCCAGCGTGATCGGCACGCAATCCACCCCGCCCAGGTACTTGAAGAGCAGGGCCTTGCCTTCCATCACCGGCAGGCCGGCCTCCGGCCCGATGTCACCCAGGCCGAGCACCCGCGTGCCATCCGAAATCACTGCCACCGTATTCCACTTGCTCGTATACTCGTAAACGAGGTTGCGGTCCGCAGCGATCGCTTTGCACGGCGCAGCCACACCCGGCGTGTACCAGATCGCAAAATCATCAATGCTGCGCACACTGGCCCGCAGCGCAGTCTGGATCTTGCCCCGGTAAAAAGGATGCAATCGCATCGCGTCAGCCGCCGGCTTTTTGGCTCTTTCCAGCAGCTCTTCCTTCGTAACCTTTGGCTTGTCCGTCTGGGTCATTGAACGGCTCCCTGCTTGGCAGAACGATGAAAAAGGTTGATCATGCCCGGTCTGTAAAGCATCCTACGTGCAATCTGTACCCTCACGCTAGTGCATTTTGTGCAACACACCACATTATAGTCACGGCTGGAAACCTCGGCAAAAGGCATATCTCCGGTCAACCGCCCGGCCGCCGCTGCCGAACGCGCACGTCGCCTTCCCGCCGGGTGATGCCCTGCCCATCCAGGTACTCCAGAAAGGCGATCGCGTACTTGCGCGTGGTATTGAAACGGTCGCGCAGTTCTGCCGCGGAGATGCTGCCCTGCCCGTCCAGCATCGCGTTCACCGCCGCGTCCATCTCGTCAAAGACGCTGCGGGCCAGCACCACATCCGGCGCGACCAGGACCAGATCACCCCGATCCACCAGATAACGGAACAGATCCTCACCCACCAGCGCGATTGACTCCTTGACGGACGGTGGCTGGTATGGGTTACGGCGGAACTGGCGCACCAGATCGTCCACTGCTGCTGCCTGGCGGGCATCGAGCTGTACGGCGAATCCACGCCGCCAGACCAGGTCGCCATCCGTCTCCAACAGCTCCCCGGCTTCGGCCAGCACCAGCTCGAAGACGGCGCGCTCCAACCCCAGGCGGGAGCGCAATTGCTCGCGCGGCATGCCGCGCCGCAGGCTCTCCGTCCGGTGATACGCATCCAGGCTCTGCGCGCTGCGCTGCAACAGCGCCGCCTGCGTGCCGGCATCCCAGAACCACTCACCGCCCAGCACCCGCACCAGGCCGGCCTCAACCGCTTCGGCCAGCGCCGCATCCACCGTTTCCGCCGGCAACCCGCTCGCGGTCTGTAAAGCCTTGCGCCGGAGCGGTGCGCCAGCCCGTGTCAGGGCCTGTGCGAGCAATTCGCCCGGCGTTCCACGCGCCAGCGTCTCCAGGCGGCCAATCACTTCCGGACGGTGGCGCCGCCAGCGCCGCCCCGGATGGGCGTCAATCACCGTCCCGCCGCCGATCGTCTCGCCGGGCGAAGGATAGCGCAGGATGAACCGGTCGCCGCGGGCCAGCGCCACCGGCTCCGCCAGCCGGATCTGCACCCAGCCTGCATCCCCCGGCGGCAGACTCTCGGCGTCCAGCAACCGGACATGCGCCAGCGTTTCCGCCGCACCGGAAAAGAACTTGACCAGGGCGTTATGCCGCAGCGGGCGGCTGGCATCCGGCAAGTGCTGGAAGCGCACGTCCACCAGGGTGGTCTCCCGCAGCCAGCCGGGCCGGGTGAGCACCTGGCCGCGTCGCAGGTCGGATTTCTCAATGCCGCTGATGTTGACGGCAACCCGCGTGCCGGGCTGGACTGCTTCCCACTTGCTCTGGT
>CAZGYW010000509.1:0-2848 GCA_964530495.1 uncultured Anaerolineae bacterium | reverse complement strand
GGATCGCCGATCAGGCTGGTAAATGTCCCAATCAGGAAGGTGACATCATGCCCCAGTTCCTGAAACTGGCGCAGCTTCCGCATCGTGATCGTGTGGCCGAGATGCAGGTCCGTGGTCCGCGGGTCATACCCACAATAGACGCGCAGCGGGCGACCTTCCTTTTCGGCTTCGATCAGCCGCTGGCGCAGTTCCGCTTTCATATTCTCCCTGGTCTGGGGATCGCCGTATGCCGTCCCCTGCATCAGGATTTCGACCTGCTCGTCTATGGAGAGTGCCACCCCGGTCATGGTTCCCTTTCCTCATCGACCAACTGCGCATACAGACGGGCAATTATACCACACACCCACGCGCGAGCCGTCCCCGAAACAAAATGCTTTCGGCCACTTTACAGAATCGAAATCCGGTGTATACTGCCCGCGAATCGGTACGCCAAACCGGCGTGCGAATCATCCATGACGGATACAAGGACAATGCCCAAAAAGGACCGCCACCACGACGATCGCGACACATTCTCGACCTTCAATGCCAGGGAGAGAAAACCACCCGCCTGGGAGAAGCCCGCGGAGGAGGATGATGCCAGTGAGTTCGAGCGTCGCCAGCAGGGGGTGAAGCGCGAATCGGTCAAGCGCGCACGCACTGCCCAGAAAGAAATGCGGGAAGAGCGCGACACCGAGCTTCAGAGCAGCCGGCTTACTGACCGGCGGGCGATTGAAAAGGAACTCAAGCGCAGATACAACGACCTCAAGCGCATCGCCGAACAACTGGGCATCAAGCAGGCCCTGCAGGCGCTCAACGACAAGACGCGCACAACTTGCTGGGGGCCGGATGTGATCAGCGACAAGAACCGGCCGAGCATTGGCGTCGTACTCAACTACCTGGGCGACTCCGTGGGTGGCGGCGCTAACCCGCCATCATCGCTGTTTGGCACATGGCTCTACTATCGTGACAACCGGGTGATGATCGCTGTCGGCAACAAGGTGGTTGCGGAGACTGATTCGCATGTCCAGCATGCAATCCCCCCGAGCCAGCGCAACCGCATCCTGGAAGTGCCCTACGACGAAACGCGGCATGCCGTGGTAAGCGAACAGATCACGAAGGCAATCCTGAACGACGGCCCGATCCGTTGAGTTGTCCCTCGCTGGACGAATATCAGCCGGTCATTGCGTTCCCCTGCCCTGCGCAGGCCGGCTGTTTTGTGTTCCACGTACTGCGTTGTCAAGCGCAAATGGCCACACTATAATCACGCCGCAGGCGCATTTGTGGTAACATACTGTGTCTTCCAGATTGAAACCCGTGTCGCAGAAGGAATGAGAACCCCAATGAGGCCCATGACGAGCGCCGAAGTGCGCGACGCGTTTTTGGATTTCTTCAGTGAGATGAAGCATAAGGTCGTGGCTTCGTCATCGCTGGTCCCGGCCAACGATCCCACCCTGCTCTTCACCAATGCCGGCATGGTCCAGTTCAAGGATGTCTTCCTGGGGCTGGATAAGCGCAACTACGACCGCGCCACAACGTCGCAGAAGTGTATGCGCGTCAGCGGCAAGCATAACGACCTGGAAAACGTCGGCCCCTCGCCGCGCCACCATACCTTCTTCGAAATGCTGGGTAACTTCAGCTTCGGGGCCTATTTCAAGCGGGAGGCCATCCGCTACGCCTACGATCTGCTGACGACGGTCTACCAGCTACCCGCGGATCGCCTGGCCTTCACCGTCTACGAAAGCGATGACGAGGCGTACCGCATCTGGGTGGAGGAGATCGGCGTTGATCCGCGCCGCGTGGCGCGCATGGGCCCCAAAACCAATTTCTGGCAGATGGCCGAAACCGGCCCCTGCGGCCCGACCAGCGAAATCCACTGGGACAAGACTCCGGAAGCCGGCGTGGACGGCATCATCCCTGCGCTGGTGCAGGAAAGCGACCGGTTCCTGGAGCTGTGGAACCTGGTCTTCATGCAGTTCAACCGCACCCAGCCCGATCCCGTCCACTCCGGCGCTTTCGATGATCCACTGCCCAGCCCTGGCGTGGATACCGGCATGGGCCTGGAGCGCATTGTCGCCGTCCTGCAGGGTGTTGAGGCCAACTACGAAACCGATCTGTTCATGCCCATCATCCGGCGCACCCAGCAACTGGCCGGCATGACCGATGCCGAGCGTGATGCCAATATCGTGCCCTTCCGCGTCATCGCTGACCACATGCGCGCGGCGGCCTTCCTCATCGCGGATGGCGTTCTGCCCGGCGCGATGGGCCGCGACTACATCTGCCGGATGGTCATCCGGCGCGCGGCCCGCTTTGGCGCCAAGATCGGCTTTGACCGCCCCTTCCTGGCCGATGTCGCCGCCGCGGTAATTGACAACATGGGCAGCCACTACACCGAGCTGGTCGAAAAGCGGGAAGCGATCCACCAGGCGATTACGCTCGAGGAAGAGCGCTTCCGCCGCACCCTGGACCGCGGCCTGAGCGAGCTTGATGTCATGCTGGAGAACCTGGCCGGTTCGGGCGCGAATGTCCTGCCCGGTGCTGAGGCCTTCTACCTCAAAGCCACGCTCGGCCTGCCCATCGAGGTCATCCGCGATATCTGTCAGGAACGCGGCTTCACGGTCGATGAAGCCGGCTTCCGCAGCGCGGAGGCCGCCCATATCGCGGCCAGCGGTGGCGGTCAGGCCATGGGCCGCATCGATACCGCCGCCGTCTACCAGGAAACGCTTGACACGCTGGTCACATCCAGCGCGCTGCCAGACGGTCGGGTCGAGTCCGATCCCTACGAGACCGCGGCGGTGGATGCCCCGATTCTGGCCCTGATCCAGAATGGGCGTCTGGTCGACGATGTCATCACCGGCGAGCGCGTGGAAGT
>CAZGYW010000508.1:0-2849 GCA_964530495.1 uncultured Anaerolineae bacterium | reverse complement strand
GTGCCGGGGGTTGGCGCGCAGGGCGGGGACGTGGCCGCGACCGTCCGCAGCGGGCAGAACCGCGCCGGCCGCGGGCTGATCATCAACTCGTCGCGCGGGATCATCTTTGCGGCGGACCCGGCGGGCGAGGCCCTTGCCCTGCGCGACGCGATCAACGCCCACCGCGCGCCGGTGGCTTGACTTAGCCAGGCATATCCGCTGGCGCGTTGGCCGCTCCCGCCCCGCAGGTGGCGCGGTAAGGCAGGTCGGGCAGGTAGCGCGCCCATTCCTCGGCGCTCAGGTCGCGGTTAGCCACCCGGCAGGCCGCCTCGCGCCAGGGATCGATGAGCGCATCCCAGCGGGTGACGGCTGTTGTGCTGCCCGCCAGCAGGGACTGCCCCGCCGGTTCATAGATCAGCCCCACGATCCAGCCTTCATCCCCCTGCACGAGTGGCGCTGCCAGTCGGCGGCCCGTTGCCACGTCCCACAGGATGATCGCGTTGTCGCGCCCCCCGGTGGCGAGGATCGTGCTGTCCGGGCTGAAGGCGGCGCTGAGCACCCAGTTGGCGTGACCGGTCAGCGGCGGGCGGGCCGCGCGGCCGGTCGTCAGGTCCCACAGCCTGGCGCTGTTATCCCGCCCGCCGGAGGCCAGCAGCCGCCCGTCCGGGCTGAACGCCAGCCCGTCCACCGCGGCCGCGTGCCCTTCCAGCAGGAATAATTGGCGACGGCCGGCCACATCCCATACCCGAATTTCCCCATCGCGGCTGGCAGAGGCCAGGCGGGCGCCGTCCGGGCTGAAGACCAGGGCCGTGATGGTGGCCCGGTGGTCGGTCAGCGGGTCGCCGCTGACGTCGCCCGTCGCCGCATCCCACAGGATGATCAGGCCGGTGTCGTCGCCGGAAGCGATCAGGCGACCGTCCGGGCTGAAGGCGACGCCGAAAATGCCGCTGGAGTGGCCCTCCAGGGTAAGGGCAGCGGCGGGCGGATCGGCCGCCAGGTCCCACACGCGCACGGTCTGGTCGATGCTGGCCGAGGCCAGGCGGGTGGCATCCGCATTGAACGCGGTGGCGGTCACGATCTCGTTGTGCCCGGTCAGCGTTTGCGCGGCAGGTGGCTGTGCGTCCAGCGTCCACAGCGTGACAGTGCTGTCCTCGGTATCACCCAGGATTGGCCCGGCAGCGACCGCCAGCCGGCGCCCGTCCGGGCTGAAGGTCAGGCTGGTGCCGCGGATGCCGCTGACGTCCAGCGCGTGGCTCAGGCGGCCGGGCGCGCCCGGTTCCCACAGGATGACGGCGTTGTCCTGCCCGCCGGAGGCGATCCGCGTGCCGTTCGGGCTGAAAGCGGCGCTCCAGGCCGCGTCCTGATGCCCGGTCAGCGTCGCGCTGAGCTGCCCGGTGCGCACATCCCACAGGCGCAGGGTCGCATCCATGCTGGCGGTCAGGAGCTGCGCGCCATCCGGGCTGAATTCGATGCTGCGCACCCAGTTGCTGTGGGCGCTGGGAATTTCGCCCAGGGCCTGCCCGGCGGTTACGTCCCACAGGATGATGCTGGCGCTGACCCCGGTGGAGGCCAGCAGGCGGCTGTCCGGGCTGAAGCCCAGGGCCAGCACCCAGTTGACGTGCGCTTCCAGCGGCGCGCCGACCGGCTCACCGCTCGCAGCGTCCCACAACCGGATGGCGCGGTCGGCTCCCGCGCTGGCCAGCAGGCGCCCGTCCGGGCTGAAGGCCAGGGCGTAAACCGTGTCGGTGTGACCTTCCAGGCGGAGCGGGGTGGGCGTGTCATCCCCCGGCGACCACAGCCGCACGCCATCCACCCCGGCGGAGGCCAGCCGCGCCCCATCCGGGCTGAAGGCCACGCGCCAGATCTCGCCGCTGTGATCGGTCAGCGGGTCGCCAATGGGCGCGCCGGTTGCCGCATCCCACAGCCGGATCGTCGCGTCCGCCCCGGCGGAGGCGAGCGTAGCCCCATCCGGGCTGAAGGCCACGCTGTTCACCCAGCCGGTGTGCCCGCTCAGGGGCGCGCCGACCGGCTCCTGCGTCGCGGTGTCCCACAGGCGGATCGTTGTGTCGCGCCCGGCGGAGGCGAGCAGGTGCCCGTCCGGGCTGAAGGCGACGGTCCGCACCCAGTCCGTGTGCCCGTGCAGGAAGACCTGCAGGGCCGGCGCGCCTTGCAGGCCGGTGAGCAGGCTGTTGCGGGCCTCGAAAGTATCGGCGCTGGTGAGGGCTTCCAGGCTGAGGAGCAGGGAGCGATCCAGCCCGGCCAGGTTGGTGAGGGCGGTGGCGGCTAGCTCCCGGGAGCGTGAGATTTCGGCCTGGCGGGCGGTGGCGGCCTGCTGGTCGAAGGCGAATTTGGCCAGGCCCAGCGCGATCAGCGCCGCGCCAATCAGGGCGGCAATGAACAGCCGCAGGCGCGTTTGCGCGCGCCGCCGCAGGGCGACACTGGCGCGCAGGTAGGCGGCTTCGTCTTCCGTCAGGGTCAGGCTGGTGGTGGCCTGCCAGGCTTCGAACTGGGCCAGGCGGCTGCCGGCGGCCAGGTAGCTGGGATCGCGCCGGGCGTTCTTCCAGTCGGTGATGGCGGAGCCCAGGCGGCGCTGGGTGAGCAGGTCGGCCCGGTTCTCCTCCACCCAGGTCTGCAGCAGGCCCCACTCGCGGATCAGGGCTTCGTGGGCCACCTCGACGGTTGGCTCGCGGGTTTCGGGGTCGTGGTCAAAGGTGAGCAGCCGGTTGCGCCCGAACAGGTCCAGCACGGCGCGGATTTCTTCCCGGTGGCCTTCGCCTTCGTTGAGCGAAAGCAGCGCCGCCCAGGTGACGCGCTGGCGGGTTGCCTCTGCCCCTTCGGAGACGGCGACAAGGCGCAGGAAGATCTGGCGC
>CAZGYW010000507.1:0-2855 GCA_964530495.1 uncultured Anaerolineae bacterium | reverse complement strand
TCCAGGTAGAACAGCGTCAGGGTCACGGTCACCGGCCCGGCCTCAGACGGCAGGATTTCCGCGTCCAGGGCCGTATCATCCAGCACCCGCAGCGTCCCCAGGAAAGTCTCTTCACCGTTGATGACTTCGCCGCCCGTGGCTGTCACGCGCGCGAACGTCAGGTTGACATCTTTGGCGCCGATGTTGGCAATCGTCAGCGCCAGCGGGAACGGCTCGCCCACCATCGCCTGCTCCGGCGGCTCGGCGTTGACCGTGAATTGCAGGCGCGGCAGGCGCACCACCACCAGGCTGGCCTGCAAAAAGTCTTCCTCCTGCGTGCCGTCCGGGAGCTTGTAGCGCAGCTGGATCGGCAGGGTGAAGATGCCGCTGTTGACCGTGCCATCCACAATGAAATCGTGGCGCAGCTCGACCAGCGTGCCATCCCCGCCCAGCTCGCCGACGTAGATCGTGCCGCCCGCGCCCTGCGGGGCGAAGGTCGTGTAGCCCGCGGTGGCCGTGCCGGTCCCGCTGTCGGATCCACTCCCTGCGCTGAAGAGCACGATCAGGTCGCTGACCGGGGCTGTCCCCACGTTCTGGAGCGCCATCGTCAGCGTGAAGCGGTCGCCGGGCTGGAGCACGTCCTGGCCGGGGTCGTAGGAGGAGAGCAGCAGCAGCGGGGCCTCGATCCGGCGCTCGGTCATCTGGATCGTCATACTGCCCGTCACCTGGCTTGATTCCCCACCCTGGAAGTACGTGATCTGCACGGACTGGTTCTGCGGCCCGGCTTTGGCCTCCGGGGAAGCGATCAGGCTCAGGTCGATGATGCGCGACGCGCCGGGCGGCAGGCTGCCCAGCGGGAAGCTGTCGCCCATCGGTCCGGCCAGCAGCACCCCCTCCGTGGTGGGGATGCGCAGCAGGACCTGGGAAGCGGTCTCGTTGCCGCTGTTGGTGACCTGGATCGAGACGAGCAGCGGCTCGCCGGGGCGGGCCGGGTTGGGTGCGATCGCGTAGCCGCTGAGCGTGAGCTGCGAGGCCTCCACGACTTCCTGGATGGTCGCGCTCAGCGTAGCATTGGCGGAATACGAGCGCCCGTCAGCATCGCGGTAGGCGAGGGTGATCGGGATCGTGGCCGTGCCGGAGGCGGCATCGCTGCGGGCGACGGCGGTCAGGGTGGCGGTGGCGCTCCCGCCCGGCCCGATGTCCGGCAGGATCACGCTGGCCTGCGTGCTGTTGGGCACGAAGCCGCCGCCGCTATCCACTGCCAGGGAAACGCCCCGCGCGGCGTAGTTGCCGCGGTTGTACACGTCGATCACCAGGGCGACCGTCCCACCGGGCGCGATGCTGGCCGGGTTGACCTGGTAGCTGCGCACGATCAGCGATGGCTCGCCGGGGACCGGGGTCGGCGGCAGCGGCGTGGGTGTGGGCGGCAGGGTGGGTGGCGGTGTGGTGGGCGGCGGCAGGATTGTCAGTGTGGTGGGTGAAGTCGCCGTGCCGTTGGCCGGGTCGGAGACCTCCACGCCGTAGCTGCCGGTCGGGATCGTGTCCGGTAACTCGGCCGTTAATGCGCCGCTGTTCACGAACGTGACCTTGAGCAGCCCGTAGCCAACCAGCCGGACGGTGCTGCCTGACGTGAAGTTCGCACCGAAAATGGAGAGCACGCCCGCCGTGCCGCCGCGCAGTTGCAGCGGCTCTGAGCCGCTGATGCTGACCTGGATCGGCGTGGCCGAAGGCGTCCGGGTGATCGTCGGTGTGGGTGTCAGCGTATGGGTGGGCGTATCGGTGGGTGTGGTCGTAGGGGTTTCGGTGGGCGTTTCCGTGTCCGCCTGCAGGAAGGCGCGCGCCGGCGCGCCGGAGGGCGCAGCGGATTCCGCCGAAACGCCCCACAGCCCGCCCAGCAGCACTATCGCCAGCACCCCGGCCACCACACTGCGGAAACCCCGATGATTGCGCATCATGAATGCTCTACGTTCGTGAAATGATCGCCGATAAGAAAGCCATCTTTCAGGTTCAGAATCCGGTCGGCGTAGGACGCCACGCTCTGGTCATGCGTCACCACGACCACGGTCTTCTGCCAGCGGTCGCACAGCCCGCGCAGCAGCTTCATCACCGCTTCGCCCGTCCGGCTGTCCAGCATCCCGGTCGGCTCGTCCGCCAGGATGATCGGCGGGTCGTTGAACAGCGCGCGGGCGATGGCCACGCGCTGCTGCTGGCCGCCGGAAAGCTGGTTGGGCCGGTGGTCGATCCGGTCTTGCAGGCCCACCCGGCGCAGCAGCCCAAAGGCGCGTTGCTCGCGCACATCTTTCGGCAGCCCGGCAAAAATCCCCGGCAGCGCCACGTTTTCCAGGGCGGTCATGGATGGCACCAGGTGGAACGCCTGGAACACGAATCCGATCATGTCCCGCCGGAAGTGGGCCAGCGCGTCACCCGGCAGATCGCCCAGGCGCTGCCCGGCCACCGTGATCTCGCCCCCGGTCGGGCGGTCCAGCCCGCCCAGCAGGTAGAGCAGCGTGCTCTTGCCGGAACCGCTCGGCCCCATGATGGCGATGAACTGCCCGCGCCGGATGGTCAGGTCGATGCGCTTGACGGCATGCACCGCCCGGTCACCCAGCTGGAACGTCTTGGACACCAGCCGGCCGGAGATCATCTCCGGCACGCGATCCCAGGCGGCGGGGGCCAGCGCCGGTGGGGAGCCGGGAGTGATAGCAGCCATCCTACCCGCCCAGCGCCCGGCTGATGACCGGCACGAGCACGACCAGCACAGCCCACAGCGTCACGCTGAACGCCGCCGCCCAGCCCCGCGTGCCCAGGGCATGGCGCGCCCCCAGGCCGAGCAGGATCAGCGTCCACACCCAGAACAGGGTTAGCTGCCCGGCCAG
>CAZGYW010000506.1:1846-2876 GCA_964530495.1 uncultured Anaerolineae bacterium | reverse complement strand
ACCTGGGCATCCTGGTGTATGCCGACCGCAGCGCCACCCCGGTGCTTTACCGCGAAACACGCCTGCCGGAGGACGCCGAGTACATCCGGCCGTTCATGCTGCTCCGTTCGCCCCGCCATGCCCGCGGCCCGATCCGCTTCGAGTTGTACGACGGCAGCGGTCAGCAGCGCTTCGTGGACGAGAGCGAGTGGGAGCTGAAGGCCGGCGAAACCTTCGTGTACCCCTCCACCTGGCTGCCGCTGCGCACGGTGGAGGATGTTGGCGGCGCATGGACGATGCGCATTTACGCCGCCAGCACGCTGCTGGCCGCCCACGAGTTCATGTGGCCGGATCGCGGCGGGGGGGACTTCCGGCAGTACCTGGATGGTGACGGGGAGATCAGCGAGCGGCTGGCGGAGGAGCTTTCCGGCGCGAACCTGGGCCGGCTTTCGCTGGACGACCTGCTGGATGACCAGGAAGGTGGGGTGATCGAGGAGGACCCGGAAGCGGAGGCCGCCGCACGCCGCGCCGCCCAGATCAACCGGCGGTAAAGGCGTCTCACCGCAAAGATCGCAAAGGAAATGCCAAAGGGCGCCAAGGAAACCAGTGATAAAGGCGTTGCACCGCGAAGGGCGCAAGGGGAATGCAAAGAACGCAAGGGATTCATGTGACACGAGAAGATGCCCTCTCGCGGCAGATCATTGGCGCGGCAATTGAGGTTCACAGGCAGTTGGGGCCGGGATTGCTGGAATCAGCGTACGAAGAGTGTCTGGCGCATGAGCTTGGGTTGCAGCACATTCCGTATGAGCGCCAGAAAGTGATTCCGGTATCGTACAAAGGGCTTCAGCTTGAGTGCGGATTTCGTCTCGACCTGCTGGTCGATAGCCTTGTGATTGTCGAACTTAAAGCGATCAGTGAATTTGCCCCCGTGCATGAGGCGCAGGTGCTGACGTATCTCAAGCTCACCCAGTGTAAGCTGGGACTGCTGCTCAATTTCAACGTAACCCGGATGCGCCAGGGCATCAAGCGCGTAGTCTTGAACCTTTAAAGC
>CAZGYW010000506.1:0-1746 GCA_964530495.1 uncultured Anaerolineae bacterium | reverse complement strand
TTTTCTTTGCGTTCTTTGCAATTCCTTGGCGATCTTTGCGGTAAAAAGGCTTTTCGCTTGACCGACTGACCTGGACGTGTCCAACTTACCAGACGGAGAGCCTGAACCTTTAGAGCTTTTCTTTGCGTTCTTTGCAATTCCTTGGCGATCTTTGCGGTAAAAAGGCTTTTCAAATGACCGATGTCAGACCGATAGCCGAGGCCGACCTGGAAGCGTTCGTGGCGATTGTGGCCCGCGCCTACCCCGGCCTGCGCCTGGAGTCCCCGGAGGCCCGGGCCCGCCTGCTCGACCGCCTGCGCCTGCCGGACCCGATCACGACCGTGTGGGGCGCATACCGGGATGGCGCGCTGCGGGGCGGGATGGTCCTCTACGACTTCACCATGCAGTGCTACGAAGTCCAGATCCCGGTCGGCGGGGTGGGCATGGTCGCCGTCGACCTGCTCCACAAGAAGGAGAAGCTGGCGCGGGACATGGTGCGCGCCTTCCTGGATCACTACGCCGCCCAGGATGTGCCCCTGGCTGCGCTGTACCCCTTCCGCCCGGATTTTTATCGCCGGATGGGCTTCGGCTACGGTTCCCGCAAGTACCAGTACCGCCTGTCGCCGGAGGCGTTCCCCGCCACCCGGGGCAAGGCTCACCTGCGCTACCTGACGCCCGCCGATGGCCCGGCCATGCAGGACTGCTACCTGCGCCTGATGCGGCGCACCCACGGCCTGATGACTCGCCGCGGGCACAACAGCGGGGGGGCCGTGCTGGAGAACCCGCAGTTCATGGCAGTGGGGGTGGCGCTGGACGGCGCATTGCAGGGCTACCTGACCTTTAGCTTTGAGGCGGAGCCGGGCGCCAGCTTCATGACCAACAACCTGGTCGTGCGGGAGCTGGTCTACCTGTCGCCGGAAGCGCTGGGCGAGTTGTTCACCTTCCTCAATACCCAGGCCGACCAAGTGTACCGCGTGATCCTGAATACCCAGGATGAGTATTTCCACCACCTGCTGGTGGACCCGCGCAACCACACCCAGCGCATGATCCCCTCTGTCTACCACGAGTCACACGTTGCCGGGGTGGGCATCATGTACCGTATCCTCAGCCTGGAAAGCCTGTTTGAATCGCTGGGCGGGCACGATTTTGGCGGGCAGAGCCTGACGCTGGCCATTGACCTGGCGGATAGCTTCACCCCGGCCAACGCGGGCCGGACCGTGATCCGCTTTGAGGGCGGGCACGCCCGCCTGGCGCCGGAGGCCGCCCCGGACGTCACGGTGGCGCTGGACGTTTCCGACTGTTCGGCGCTGGTGCTGGGCGCGGTGCCGTTCCGCTACCTGGCCGATCACGGGCTGGTGGCCGTCTCCGATCCCGAACAAATCGGGACACTGGATCGCCTGTTCCGGGCGGAAGCCAAGCCCGTGTGCATGACCGATTTTTAGGCGAAGCGAGGAGTGATCATGGCTGTACCCTGGTGGGGAACCCGTTCCAACGTCTCCAAGCGCCTCCGCATCGAGGTGGAGGCCATGCGCGTGACCTTTGGCGATACCTTCCGGCTGGTTGTCCCCCGCGACAGCAGCCTGCTCTACTGGGTGGGCGAGGTGGAGATCAACCTGAAGGGCACGCCGCAGCGCGAGCACATGCTTAAGATCACCTATCCGGCGGATTACCCGCTGCGCCCGCCGGAAGCGTATGTCCTCAAGCCGTACATCTACAGCCCCAAGCACCAGTTTGAGGATGGGCAGTTGTGTCTGTTCAATCCCAAAG
>CAZGYW010000505.1:0-2879 GCA_964530495.1 uncultured Anaerolineae bacterium | reverse complement strand
TCTGGTCGCTCAGGCGCCTGTCCGGTGGAGCGTGCGCGTATCCGGCAGGCGGAGCGCCAGCAGCAGCGCCAGCCCGCCCAGCGCCGCCGCCACCGCGAACAGCACTTCGTACGAGGTCGCCTGCACGATCAGGCCGCCGACCAGCGGACCGAGCAGGGCGAACACGCCGAACGTGCTCGCCAGCCCGCCGTAGATCGGGCGGTAGCCGGCTGGCGCGTATTCCACCACCCAGTTGAGGATGCCGGGCGCGAATGAGGAGTTGATTACCCCGACCGTGATCCACATCAGGTGCAGGCCCAGCAGCCCCAGCCACCCGGCGCCAACCAGCAGCAGCGGCCCCAGCATGGCCGCCCCCGCCGCGACCAGGATCACCGTGCGCGGCCCGCGGCGCTGGTTGATGCGGCCCAGCACGATCGCCACGACTATCCCGGTCAGGGTGACGATCGTCACCTGGTCGCTGATGGCGACCGCGCTGGACAGGCCAAGCTGCTGTGTGGCGAACACGATATAGAACGGCATGCCCAGCGTGCTGAGGTCGTACACGAAGCGCGCCAGCAGGTAGCGCCGGAAGCTGGCGTCTTCGCGCAGGATGCGCGCCAGGAAGCCGCTGTACTGGCGCAGGCCGGGCGAATCCTCCGGCGGCGGGCTGTGGCCTTCCTTGACCTGGGCGAAGATCGTGATCCCGGCCAGGAGCAGCACGGATACGATGATCAGCAGCAGGGCGTAGTTGTTCGGGAAGGCCGGGCCGGACGGCCCCAGCATGAAACGCACCAGGGGCGAGATCGCCAGCGAGACCACCACCCCCACAATCACCTGGGAAGTCCCGATCATCCAACTGCGCTGCTCGTTGCGCAGGCTGCTGCCGATCACGTCAATCCAGCCCACCGAGGACAGGCCATCGCAGAAGCTGAACACGGCCAGGGTCGTCAGCAGGATCGCAATCAGCATGCCCGGCCGATCCGGGCCGACCGCGATCATCGCCAGCCCGGCCAGGATGATGCTGGCGCGGCCGGGGATGCCAGGGATGACGATATAGCGTTTTTTGCGCGGGGCGCGGTTAACCCAGGGGGCGAAGGCCAGCTGCGGGATCAGCCACGTCACCTTGAAGACCAGCCCGGCCAGCCCGACCAGAATCGGGCCGCCGCCAAGCTGCGCCACGAAATCGGGCGGCATCACGCCGGGGTTCAGGATGCCCATCGCGAACCCGAACAGCGCGTAATCGCCCACGAAGGCGGCGAAATTGTGCCGCTGATCCCGGCGTTCCTGTGAATCCGTTACCAGAGCAGCTTCAGCCAAGGCTCACTTCCCCCACAACAACGCTGCCCACCCGGGCAGCGTAAACCGCACACTCCGGCGCGGGCAGTCCCGCGCCCCGAAACTCAGACCGGCTCAGAACAGGCTGAGCTGGACCGGTGGGCCAGGCTCCGGCGGCTCGTCTTCCGGCAGGCTGTTCGCTTCCGCCAGCAGCGCCACGATCTGCTTGATGTCCGCTTCCATATCGGCGCGCAGGTTAGGGTTGCGCAGCGCCGCCGCCGGGTGAAACATCGGGAAGTAGATGCGCCCGTCCTGGCGTTTGGGCTTGCCGCGAATCTGGGTGATGCGCGCGCCGGGGAAGTAGCGGGCCATGCTGAAGCGCCCCAGCGTGACGATCACCCGCGGGTTGATCGCGGCGATCTGGCGATCCAGGTAGTCCTTACAGGCGGCCAGCTCGTCCGGCTCAGGATCGCGGTTGCCCGGCGGGCGGCACTTGACCACGTTGGCGATGAAGACATCCTTGCGGGTGAGGCCGACCGTCTTCAGCAGGTAGTTGAGGTACTCACCGCTGCGCCCCACAAAGGGCAGCCCCTGCCGGTCTTCCTGCTCGCCGGGGCCTTCCCCGATGAACATGATGGCGGCATCCGCCGGTCCGGCGCCGGGGACGGTGCGCTGCCGGCCCAGGCGGTGCAGCGGGCATTTCTGGCAGAGGGCGACTTCTTTCGCGATGGCGGCCAGCTGGGCCTGCCGTTCGGCAAGAGAATCAGTCATTGTCGCCTCCTTCCGGCTGCTGCGAAACGCTGCCCTGTATTATGGCCTATTCCGCCCCCGGCGGCGAGAACTTACCGGGTGACGAGTGCTGAATGTTGAGTCTTGAGTTGCGTCAGCCGTGGCGGGTGTAGGGCTTGCGCGCCGTGCTGAAGGCATCCTCAAAGGCGAGGCGCCCCGCCAGGGCGTCCCAACGCTGGCGGAACAATGTCCGGAATGCCTCATCCACATCGACCCGCATGTCGTAGGCGTCCTCGTGATTGTCGCGGTAGTAGCCGGGCTTGATGCCCGCCGGGTGGAAGCGGTACTTCTCGTAGAGGGCGATGGCCGGGGCGTTGGAAACCCGCACCTCCAGCGAGAGGAAGCGAACGTCCAGCGTCAGGGCGCGGCGGATCATGCCCGCCAGCAGCAGCTCACCCACGCTGCGGCGGCGGTAGTCCGGGTGCGCGGCGATGGTGCTCACATGCGCCTCCCCCCGGGTGAACCAGAAGCCGCCATACCCCACCACGGCGCGATGCCGGTACGGATCGGATGGGCGGCCGCGCAGCCGGTCGGCCAGGCGCGCCAGCAGGGAAGCCGGTCGCTCGCGCGCGGCAAGCGGCTCGTACAGACTGGCGACGACCATTTCGCTCAGGGGATTCTGCGCGATTTCGTAGCGGTAGACGCTGGCTGACCATGGGATGGGGAAGGCCTGGCGGTCGATGGCCACAACCTGCGGGACGTCTTCAAAGCGCATCGGGCGCAGCACGACCTCCGGCGGGGCGCTCACGGATGGGGCACCCCCGGCTGGTGCAGGTAGATCGGCACCAGGCTGGCCGGATCGTCGTGCTCCCCGGCCCGCAGGCGTGCCCAGGCGC
>CAZGYW010000504.1:0-2883 GCA_964530495.1 uncultured Anaerolineae bacterium | reverse complement strand
CCAGGAACGCGACTCCGTGCCGGATATGTACGAGCTGTTCAGCTAGCGGGCAGCCACCAGCCATCAGCGAACAGCTATCAGCAAACAGCGAACAGCGGTCAGCTTTCAGCCAAAAACAAGGAGGCTGACCGCCCCCTTGCACTCTTACGTTGCGACGCTTGACCCTGGACTCTTTGACGCGTTTTCTCGCCGCTTGCCTCTCTGCCTCCTTCTGCAGCGATCAGCAATCAGCTTGAAGACCAATGCGAATAGCCGGAGGCAGGCTGCCAATCGCCAACTGCCAACCGCTACCGGCCGCTTCTGCGGGCCAGGCGGCGGGTCTGCTGCTCGTGAATCTCCCGCACGTGGCCGATCTTCTCCTCGATGGCCACCGCCAACCAGCGCGCCCCATTCTCGGCGGTGGCCAGGCTGCCCGCACCGTAACTGCCCGTCCGCGTGTCATCCGTCCAGGGCGGGTTGGCGATCAGGTCGCCGCCCTCGATCCAGTCCATGTAGTAGTTCGGCGTGCTGATGAAGTCCGTCTCATCGACCACACGTTCCATGTGGCACAGCTCCGGGCGCAGGTGGCGCATGAAGGCGGTTTCCAGTTCCCCGGCGTGACCCATCCCGCCCCGGCCGGAGCGCCGGTACTCAGTGACCGCCGCCGCGCCCAGGTAGCCGGCGGTGTGCAGCCAGGCGGTGGCCGCAAAAATGCCCGGATGCCGTTCCCCGGCGTACTTGACGGCGTTCACCAGGAACGAAACATTACCGCCATGCCCGCTGACCAGGTAGAAGCGATCCGCGCCGCGCGCGACCAGCGTGTCCAGCACCGCCAGCATCAAATCCTCAAAGAGCCGCCCGCCCAGGTTGAACGTCCCGGCGAAGCTGGCGCGGTGGGTGCTGACGCCGTAGGGCAGCGCCGGCAGCATCACCGCCTCCGCGGGGATGGCGGCCACTACCCCGCGCGCAATCGCGTCGATGATCACGGTGTCGGTGTTGAGGGGCAGGTGGTAGGCGTGCTGCTCGGTGTGGCCGCACGGAATCAGGATCACGCGGGCGGGGGAAGCGGCGATCTCCGGCGCTGGCAGGCGGGACGCTCCCACCCGCAGGTGGCGGATGCCCGGCCCGTCCAGCGCCTCCGGGCCGTCATGCACGGCGACCAGGCGGGTGAAGCCGTCTTCCTGCGGGCCGCTAAAAACCCCGGCCACGACCCGGCGCAGCAGCTCCGGCGGGACGGCGACGGCGCTCCCGGCCCAGCCATAGGGCAGCGCGGGCAGCAGCGCGAACGAGTCCGCGCCCAGGGCGGCAGCAAGCGCCGCCGGGGGGTAGCCCTCCCCCAGCGGCAGGACAAGCGGCAGGTCACGCGGCAGGGCGGCGACCTCCGGCCAGGTCAGCGTTTCAAAGGGGATGATGGTGGTCAGCGCAGGTCTCCCGGGCGGGATCACCCCTCAAGCATGCCCTGCTCGGCCAGCCACTCCAGCGATTCCTTCACCGCCTGCAAGGAGCTATAGCGGGGCTGGTAGTCCAGCAGGTTGCGGGCTTTTTCGATGCTGCAGTTCGGGCTGCGCGCGATATGTTCGTAGGTCTGGGCGGCGTCTTCCGGCGCGACCTGCTGCACAAAGGTCTCCCACGGGACGTACTGCAGGTCAGCTTCCCGCCCGAACCAGTGGGCGACCGTCTCCGCGTAGCCGCGCAGCGTGACCGCCGCCTCCGAGACGACGTGGAAGCCCTCCCCCACGGAGGTGTTCCACTGCGCCAGGGCCTTCATGAACGCCTGGGCGACATCATCCGCGTGGACGTGGTGGACGGTTTCCAGGCCGAAATTCGCCAGCAGCAGCGGCTCGCCGCGCATCAGGCGCTCATACACGGCAGGGTTGAAGTTGCCCTGGGGGTTGAGCGGCACCCATCCCGGCCCGACGATATGGCCGGGATGCAGACAGGTGGCCGGGAAGTTGTTGAGGCGCGCCTCCCGCAGCAGGTAGGCTTCGATGGCCGCCTTCTGCGTGCCGTACTCCCCGAACGGGCGGCGGGGCTGAGTCTCTGTGGTGGGCACCTGCACGCTGGGGCCGTGAATCCAGATCGTGCCGCAGTGCAGGAAGTGCTGCACCCGCCCGCGCAGGGCTTCCACCAGGTGCTGGGCGCTGTCCAGGGTGAAGCACACCATGTCGATCACGGCGTCCGGCTGGAGCGCGGCGATGGCCGGCCCGAAGGAGGCATCCGCCTCCGCCGCGGCCCGGTCCAGCGTCACCTGCTGCACCTGCTCCCAGGCGGCGTGCGGCTGGTAAGGCGCGCGCTGCCCGCGCGTGACGTTGACAACCGTATGACCGGCTTCCACCAGCCGCGGCACCAGGTACGTCCCCACATGACCGCTGCCCCCGATGATAACCACCCGCATGGCTGCTCCTCCTCCCCCCTGGCGAATGACACTCTGCCTGCGATTGTAACCCGGTTCAGGGCGGTCTACGCCCCGTTCCCGGCAGATTCCTGCTGGGCCACCCAGTCTTCCCGGGTGACGAACTCCCCGCCGGAGACAGTCTTCTCCAGCAGGCGCTTATTCGGGTCAAACTGGAACTCGGCCTCCAGGCGCTCGAAGCTGCGCTGGCCGACCAGGGTTTTGTGGGTGTAGTAGCCGGATACGCGCTCGTTCTCGTATTCCGGGGTGAGCTGGTTGAGGTCCAGCCGGAGCTGGATGATCTCCCCGCTGCGGCGGCTGCGAATGTAGAAGAACATCCCGCCCGGCGGGACGGATCCGCCGCCGCTGAACAACCGCTTGAGAAAGTTCATCGTCTGCCTCCCGGTTCGCCGTCTGCCTGTGCCAAGCATACCACATCGCGCGGGCGGATGGGATCAAGCGGCGGAGATCGGAAGAGCACACGTCTGAACTCCAGTCACCGCTCATTATCT
>CAZGYW010000503.1:0-2885 GCA_964530495.1 uncultured Anaerolineae bacterium | reverse complement strand
GTAGCACGTTGCTAACCCCGTTTTTGTGCTATCATCCTGACCGCGCCCAGGCGCAGAACACTGAATCCGGGGAGTCTGCGATGACCACTGTCCTGCTGGTACGCCACGCCGTAAACGAATGGGTCCGCACCGGCCGGCTGGCCGGCTGGGCTGCCGGTGTCCACCTCAACGACGAAGGAATGGCCCAGGCCCGGGCAGTTGGTGAGCGCCTGGCGAGCCAACCGCTGCAGGGCGTTTATGCCAGCCCGCTGGAGCGCACGATGGAGACTGCCGCGGCGATTGTCGCGCACCATACCCACCTGGCTGTGCAGGTCACGCCCGGCGTGGGTGAAGTTGATTTCGGATACTGGCAGGGCGAGCAGATCGCGGACCTCAGCCGCCGCAAGATGTGGCCGGTTGTTCAGCAGGCGCCGTCGCGGGCGTACTTCCCGGGTGGTGAGACGGTGCGGGCTGCCCAGATGCGCGCGGTTGACACCGTGGAGGCGCTGGCCGGGCAGCATGGCGGGCAAATGATTGCCGTGATTTCGCATAGTGATATCATCAAACTCATCCTTGCTTATTATCTGGGAATGCCACTTGACCTGTTCCAGCGGATTGTGGTGTCGCCTGCCTCGGTCTCCGCGGTTGAACTTGGCTATGGGCGCCCTTATGTAGCTCTGGTGAACGACACCAGCCACGTTCCACCGCCGCCGCGGACAGGCCAATCCGTTGGCGATGCAGGGGATGGGCCCGGGGGTACTGGAAAGGATTCGGACGATGCCCGGTCTTGAACTGGAACTCAATCCGGTTGACTTCCTGACAGTAGGGACTGTTGGGCCGCGCGGGCAGCGGGTGTTTTACCTGCAGGGTGCCAGAGGCGACCAGTTGGTTTCGTTGATCCTGGAGAAAATCCAGGTGAGCGCGCTGGCCGAAGCAGTGAACGATCTGCTTGCCGACCTTGACGCGGAACATCCTGACCCGGATGCCGGGCTTGAGATCGACCCTGCCGATTTCAACCTGGAGTTGCGCGATCCGATCCAGCCGGAGTTTCGGGTGGCGGAGATCGGGCTGGGTTATGACGAGGCATCAGACCTGATCGTGGTTTTCACCCAGGAGTTGTTGCCGGACGAGGCTGAAGATGCCACGACCAGCCCGAGCATTGTGCGTTTCTGGAGTCCGCGCTCCTTGTTACGGGCGCTGGCAGTCTACGCCCCGCTTGTGGTGGAGCGTGGCCGCCCCGACCCCAGGAAGAACGGGCGAATTCACTATTATTGGACGTAGGCTGATTCCCGGTGTGTTGGCTGGTAGGATGATGAGCGAGCCAGACGAATCTGCTGATACCCAACTGGTCACGATCGCCGAGGTGCTGGAAACGCTGGCCGGAGGCGAGATCCAGGAAGAGCACGGCCTGTTGCCCTGGGGGTCAAATTACGCCTATCTGGTGTCAGTGGCGGATGCCAGGCGCACGTTGCTGGCTGTGTACAAGCCCCAGCGGGGTGAGCGGCCGCTATGGGATTTCCCGCAGGGGACGCTGTGCTACCGCGAGGTGGCAGCGTTTCTGGTTTCAGAAGCGCTGGACTGGCAGCTTGTGCCGCCAACGGTGCTGCGCACCGGGCCGTATGGCCCGGGATCGGTTCAGTTCTTTGTTGACCACGACCCGGAGATCACGTACTTCACGCCGTTTCCTGCCGAAGTCCAGCCGCAGTTGCAGTACTTTGCCGTGTTTGACGCCCTGATCAATAATGCTGATCGGAAGGGTAGCCATTGCCTGCTGGCAGAACCCGGCCACCTGTGGGGCATCGACCATGGTGTCAGCTTCCACCACGAACCCAAGCTGAGAACCGTGATCTGGGATTTCGCCGGCCAGCCGATTCCGGGTGCCATTCTTGAGGATCTGCAGGTGTTCCGTGATAAACTGGAACAGCCGGAGGCGGCAATTACCGAAGCGCTGGGGCGATTGCTGGCCAGCCATGAAGTCGCCGCGTTGCGTAAGCGCCTTGCCCGGCTACTGAAGAACAGGACATTCGTGCGGCCTGGATCGGGGCCGAGTTATCCCTGGCCACCAGCCTAGCGTGTGCTGAGCGCTGTGCAGTCTGTTGAAGGGGTTATCTAACCATGCAAGATAAGTCGTCTTCCGGAATTCCGATCAAGTTTCTGGGTGGCGTGATCGTCGGCCTGGCGTACGCGTTTTTTGTGCGACCGCAGCTCCTGCGGTGGGGGACGCGGCTGGGCGAGGCGCAGCGACGGCTGCCCGGTGACGAGATCATTCCCGAGCCCAATTTCCAGGTGACCCGGGCGATCAACATTGATGCTCCGCCGGAAGCTGTATGGCCCTGGCTGGCCCAGATGGGTCGCGAGCGCACCGGCTGGTACAGCTACGACCTGCTGGATAACAATGGCATTCCCAGCGCAACGTATATTCGCCGGGATCTGCGGCCGCCGCAGCCCGGTATGGCCATCGATCGCGGGTTGCAGGTGCTGGAAACTGTGCCTGACCGCAGCCTGCTGCTGGGCGGGTATGACATCCCCACGCCGCTGGGTGCCACGCTGGACCTGACGGCCCTGTACCTGCTCGAGCGCATGTCAGATGGCAGCACGCGCCTGCTGGTCCGATTCCGCGCCTATTCGTATGGCGTGGTGGGGTGGCTGTTCAACCTGGTGCTGGAACCGCTGGATTACCTCATGGGCGTGAAGCAGCTCAACGGGCTTAAGAGCCGGGCGGAGACAATGGCCCACCTGCAGATTCAGCCGCCGCGCGAGCGGATGATCTCCCTTAACTAAACAGAGCAGAATCGGTGAATCCGGGGACCTTCCAGGCGGGAGGTCCCTGTTTGTGTGGATGGGGCATCCGGGTGCATGGCGGGTTTTGCCGGACGGGCGTACAATCAGGACACTATGATCACCTT
>CAZGYW010000502.1:0-2887 GCA_964530495.1 uncultured Anaerolineae bacterium | reverse complement strand
CCGATCAGGCATCTCGTTGGCGTCCAGAGTTGTGTGGGATTGGCTACAGCCGCGTACCTGCGCGATCTGAAGTAAGCGCCGGCTGCGCGAAAGTTGCACGACAAATCCGTTCTAGTTCAAGGAGCAGCGAAGAATGAAACGTTTCATGGTCCTCGTGATTGCGGCCCTGATTCTGGCCGTACCGTTCGGGATGGTGCTCGGACAGGGTCCTGCGTCCGACACCGTTATTCGCTCGATTTCCTACGACATGGTGAACCTCAACCCGATCCTGCTGACCGACGGCGGCTCCGGTGAGGTCTCCCAGTTCATCTACTCTGGCCTCTTTGAGGTCGATCCGATGAACGGTGTCGCCGTCCCTGGCCTCACCTCCTGGGAAATCTCCGAAGATGGCATGACCTACACCTTCACCATCCGTGAAGGCGCGGTCTGGAGCGATGGCACGCCCATCACCTCCGCCGACGTGGAGTTCTCCTACAATGCCATCATCAATGACAGCGTGGAATCGCCGCGCAAGTCCAACATGGAGTCGATTGCGTCGTTCACCGTTATCGATGACCGTACGTTTGAGCTTGTGCTGGGCGAAGTGAACTGCACCATCTGGTCAGACCTGGCTAACCTCACCCCGCTGCCCAAGCACAAATTTGCGGAAGACTTCAGCGACATGATGACCAGCGCCTTCAACACGGCGCCGGATGTCGCCAGCGGCCCGTACATCTTCGATGTTCACGAGCCGGATGAGTACACCCGCCTGGTCGCCAACCCCACCTACTGGGGCGGCGCGCCCAAGATCCCGGCCCTGATCATCAAGGTGCTGGCCGATACCGCCATCCAGAATCAGGCCCTGATGGCCGGTGAAGTGGACTACGCGTTCATGTACCCGGATGACTTCGCGCAGATCCCCAACCCCGAGAATCTGAACGCCTTCTTCTTCCCGCTGCACAACACCCCGCTCTTCGTCCTGAACTGGGCCAACCCGGAGAATCCGCAGCCGGCCTTTGACGAAGAAGGAAACCGTGTTGAGCAGGACCCGCACCCGATCTTCGCTGACGTGCGCGTCCGGCAGGCCGTGGCCATGGGCTACGATAAGGATGCCATCCTGGCGACCCTGGGCGAAGGCGGCGGCGTGCGTCTGACCAGCTCCGTCATCCCCACCATCACCTGGGCCTACAACGAAGAACTGACCCCCTGGCCGTATGATCCGGGGCGCGCGGCGGCCCTGCTGGAAGAAGCCGGCTGGATCGACCAGGACGGCAACGGCATCCGTGAGTGCCACGGCTGCCTGTACGCCGAAGAAGGCACCCCGCTGGCCTGGGAAATCGTCTACACCAACGGCGTGACCTCCCTGTGGGACAACATCGCCATCGTCGCGCAGGACCAGCTCTCCCAGCTCGGGATGGAAGTGGCCCTGTCCTCTGTGGAATGGGGCGCCTTCCTGAACGACTTCCTGCTGGCCCAGAAGTTTGACGCCCTGGTGGTGGGCTTCGGCGGCGGCACGATCCCCGACCCCAGCGCCATCGCCTACAACATCATGCTCAGCAAGAATGACGTGCCCGGCTCCGGCTTCAACATGACCTCCTATGTCAACGAGGAAGTCGACCAGTTGCTGGAAGACGGTCTGCGCGTGCCCGGCTGCTCGGTGGAAGATCGCTCCCCGATCTACTACGAAATGCAGCGCATCACCCAGGAAGAAGTCGCCTACGACTTCACCATCACCCCGAGCCAGGTGAATGTGATGAACAAGCGCATTCTGAACTTCAACCCCGGCCCGTGGGGCGAAATCTGGAACGTTCAGGAATGGGAAATCCTGGGCGCCAACTAGCCTAACCCCCTGTTAGAGGTGGGGAGAGCTTCTGCCCTCGCTCAGAAGCTCTCCCTTTGCTATATTACGCGGTCAGGCGCGCGCCTGTAGACCAGGGGCGCTGCCTGCCTGCCGGGAGTACGTGACACGAAAGGTCGCGCTGATGACGAAATACATAATCCGGCGTCTGCTCCAATCCATCCCAACCTTCTTTGGAATCACGCTGATCTCATTCATGCTGATGCTGGCCGCCCCGGGCGACCCCGTGACACTCATCACGTTCAACCCGGAAACCACCTTTGAATCGGCGGAAACCCTGCGCCGCCAACTCGGGTTGGATAAACCGCCGCTCGTCCAGTACCTCTACTGGCTGATCGGCAATGACTGGACCACCGTGGATGTGGATGGTGATGGGGTTGGGGACCTGCAGGGCAAGCGCCAGGGCTTCCTGCGCGGCGACCTGGGCCAGTCGCTCCAGCACAAACGCTCGGTCACCGAGCTGATCGTAGAGCGCATCCCGGCCACCCTGCGCCTGACGCTGACCGCGGTCATCGTGGGCTACCTGGTCGGCATCCCCATCGGCGCGCTGGCGGCGCGCTTCAACCGGTCGTGGTTCGACCAGCTTTCGCGCTTCCTTTCGGTGGTCGGCAACGCCATTCCCAGCTTCTGGCTGGCGCTGGTCATGATCATCCTCTTCAGCGTCACGCTGGGCATCCTGCCGATGGGCGGCATGCGCGACATCACCAAGACGACCGATCCCACCCTGGGCGAAAGCCTGAAGTACATGATCATGCCGGTCTTCGTGCTCTCGCTGGGCATCATCGCCACCGTGTCACGCTACATGCGCGCCGAAGTGATGGAGGTGTTGAACCAGGATTACGTCCGCACCGCCCAGGCCAAGGGCCTCAACCAGAACACGATCATGCTGCGCCACGTGATGCGCAACGCCCTGATCCCGATCGCGGCCCTGCTGGGGCCGGCGCTGGGCAGCCTGCTGGGCGGCGCGGTGATCATCGAGCAGGTGTTCAGCTGGCCCGGCATGGGGCGCCTGGTGATTAACGGCGTTTTTCAGCGCGATTATCCCCTGAT
>CAZGYW010000501.1:0-2888 GCA_964530495.1 uncultured Anaerolineae bacterium | reverse complement strand
GCGTCTGGCCGAAGCCGGAGCGGATTCTGTCGTATTGCTGCCGCTGAATGGCGATCCTGACTGCCTTGATGAATACATCCGCTATCTGATGCCTCTTTTCAAATAGGCACCGGGGGCAGGTCGCAGTGATCTGCCCCCGCAACCTGACTCACCTGAAGACCCGGGTCACAGCGCAGAACCGGCACTGCGCGCGCAACTGCGCGAGGGCCTGCGCGAAGAAGTCCGGCGTGCCGAAAATGCCGGACGACAGATCGGCCCGGCGGCTGGGCCGGGCAACCGGGTCAGCCATCGCAGTATTCTCAATAGAATGCGACTCCGTGATAGAGTTGTAAGTGCGAACAAACAACCAGATCACAGGAGCCGCATCATGGACACTGTAACACAGATTCAGGTGGCGTGGGAGTTGTACCGAGCTGGGCGGAGGGTGGATGACATTGCGGAGCAGTTGGGGCTGCCAGGGTCGCCCGGCTGACTGCCAGCAACCGGCCGGAGTGGGTTCGCACCCTGCCGGTCACCTGAAGCACCGTTCACAACCCAATCCAACATTCTGCCAAGGGTAAGGGGGAGACGATGTACAGACCACGCGTGGGCTCCTATGCCGTTTACGAACCCCCTGAAGAAGGCTGGGAGAACTGGGCGGAACAATTCGAGCAGGTCAATGCCGCCCTGCAGGCCGCCGGGCTGGATGTCGTGGCCGCCCCGGAAGCCGTCAGGGACCTGAAGTCGCTGGAAGCGGTCAGCGCCTTCTTTGTCGGGCAGGAACTCGATCTGCTGCATGCGCTGGTCATCACCTGGTCATTTGACCACTACACCATCGAACTCCTGCAGCGCAGCGCCCTGCCGGTTGTGGTGCGCGCCATCCCCGGCATCCGCACCGGATCGCTGGTTGGCGCGCAGCAGCTTGCCTCCACCCTGACCGACATTGAGCAACCGTACAAGCTGGTCTATGGGCCGGTCGCCAGCGCGGCACAGGCCGAAGAAACGGCGACATTCGCCAGGGCCTGTGCCATCCAGCGCAAACTGCACGGGGCGCGGGTCGCCGTCGTTGGCCGGCGCACGGAAGGGATGACCCCCACCGCGGTGGATGAGCTGGAGATTCTGCGCCTGTTCGGAACCCGGCTGCTGAACTACGGCCTGGACGAAATCACCGACCGCGCGCAGACCATCCGGGAAGAAGAAGCGGCCTCCGTGTGGGCGCGCGTGACCAGGCAGGCGTCAGCGGTCATATCCAGAACGGAACATGGCATCAACTCGGCCCGCAACTACCTCGTGCTCAAACACATGGTAGAAGAGTCAGGGCTGGATGCGATTTCCATCGGTTCATACCCCAGGTGCCAGGGCACGATGTGCCTGCCCATCGCCTGGCTCAACGAAGAAGGCATCCCCACGGGCTGTGAGGGAGACGTGAACTCCACCCTCAATATGCTGATCCTCAGCCTGCTGAGCGCCGATCCGGTCCACTTTGGCGAGATGCTGGCTGTGGATGAAGAGGCCAACACCCTGGTCACTTCGCATTGTGGGTGCGGTTCCCCGTCCCTCGCCAGCCAGGACGGGTTCGTGCTGCATCCGGTGCGGCTCGCCAATGACGGGGTGTGCATCCGCTACACGGCCAAGCCCGGCCCGGTCACCTTCGTCAATCTCGTTGGCCGCAAGGGCAACTACCGCCTGTGCGCGTTCGAAGGGGAAGCGATCCCGACGGAGATGGTGTTTGAAGGCAATCCCTTGAAATTCGTCATGAAGACCCCCTTCCGCACCATCTGGGCGGACGTGGCAAACCACGGATTCGGGCATCACTGGATGACGGTCTATGCCCATGTGGTGCCGGTGCTGCACGAGTACTGCAAACTGGCTGGCATCCAGGGCGTATTCCCGGATTTGACCTGACTGAGTTAAAGAACGCTGGTGATCATGACCGCCACCCTGACTTCCAGAGAACGAATTCTCAGAACCATCCAGTTTGAGCCGACCGACCGGGTGCCGCTGCTGTTGCGCTTCTGGTCGATGGGCGCCGAACAGGATCACATTCCCTTCAACTGGCGCGATGACGTAGAGCGCGTGGAGCACACGCTGGCGCTCGGGCTGGATGACACCCTGACCCTCCAGCCACCGCTGGGCTATGTTGAGGAGTACGCCCCCGAAGCACTCGACCGGGTTTCAAGCCATGTTGAGCGCCTTCCACCGGACGATACCTGCGCGGAACCGCGGCTGAAGAAGATCTACGAAACCCCGGCCGGCCCGCTGCAGACCATCGTCCGGCTTGCGGACGACTGGACCGACCGCGCCGATATCGCCCTGTTTGACGACCTCAACATCTCGCACCTGCAGGAGCCGCTGATCAAGACCGCCGACGATCTCCCCCGGCTGCGGTACCTGCTGGGCACGCCCTCCGCCGCGCAGGTGGAAGACTTTCGTGAGCGGGCGCGCACCCTCCGGATGCAGGCGAGCCGCCTCGGCGTGGTGCTGGACGGCGGCTGGACCGCGCTGGGCGATACAGTCGTCTGGCTGTGTGGCATGCAGCGCATCCTGTACGGGCAGATGGATGAGCCGGAGTTTCTGGCGCAGGTTCTGCAGGTTATCGCCGATTGGGAGCTTGAGCGTGTCCGGCTGCTGCTGGAAGAAGACGTGGATGTCATCGTGCATATGGCATGGTACGAATCGGCTGACTTCTGGACACCGGCGAACTACCGCAGGCTGCTCCAACCGTTGATCCAGCGCGAAATCGATCTTGTGCATCAGGCCGGAAAGCTGTACCGTTACATTATCACCAAATCGTGGAAGCCCTATATCAACTCCTTCCTCGAGATGGGAATCGATTGCCTGACCGGCGTTGACCCCGTGCAGGACAGGATCGATCTGGCCGAAATCAAACAGGCAATCGGGCGTAAAAT
>CAZGYW010000500.1:0-2890 GCA_964530495.1 uncultured Anaerolineae bacterium | reverse complement strand
GTGGGCAGGAAGCGGACGAGCGTGCCGGTGCTGGTCGTGGCCTGTTCCAGCGGGATGAGCAACAGTTGGCCGGGGTAGAGGGGTGTTAGCGGCAGGTCGCCGTTCGCGGCGCGCAGCGCCTCCAGCGGCAGGCTGAAGCGTTCAGCGATAGCGGCCAGCGTATCGCCGGCAACGACGGTGTAGTACATCGGCGTGGCGATGGGGATGGGCGTCCAGTCCGGCCGGGGCGACCGGGGTAAGGAAGCCTCCGTCAGTGCTGCGGCACCGGGGGATGGCGCGGCCGTCGCCGAATGGGTGGCGGCGCCCGGCGACGAGGCGGGTGTCCTGACGATCAACGCGGGCTCGGTGGCGGCGGGAGTTTCCAACGGAAGGGCAGGAAGCATGGGGCCGCAAGCGGCCACCACCCATACCAGCACGCAGAGCGTGGCAATCCGTCGCAGTCCCCAGCGGCCCATCGCGGCTGTTATCCCTCAGAATCCAACCCGGTAGCACGGTATCCCGCATTATAGCCCGTTCTGCCAAAAGGTGAAGTCCACAAACCTACGATTCGCCAACGGAATCGGCGTCCGTCTTTTGCGGGCGCAAACGCTGGCGCCGGATGGCTTGACAACGCGCCCGCGCCCCTGTTACACTGCGACGTATAACGACTCTGACGGAGCCGAGCAAGCCATACGCTGGCCCAGCGAACTGCCGGTTGGTGCGAGGCAGCGCAGCCCGGTTTGCGGATCCACTCCTGAGCACGTCGCCCTGGTAATGCGGGGCCGGGTTCGCCCGTTAGCGCGCCGGTTGGCGGCAGCAGCCCCAACCGCCAGAGGCGGCAGTCGCGAGAGTGCCGCGAATCCAGGTGGCACCACGAGTCCCCTCGTCCTGGCTGACGATGGGGGCTTTTTGATTCGAGTGTTGAGTTTTGAATGCTGAGTTTTGAGTTAGAGACAAGAGGCAGAGAGGCAAGTGGCAAGACGCATGGTAGGGGCGCAGCATGCTGCGCCCAGGCGTCCAGGCGTCGAAGCAAAGAACCCGTAGGGGCGGTTCGCGAACCGCCCGGGGACAAACGATGCCAGAATGCCCGCTGAAGATGGTGACAGGAGGCAGAGAGGCAAGTGGCAAGAAAAAGCGTCGAAGCGTCCAGGCGTCGAGGCACAAACCGGTAGGGGCGCAGCATGCCTCGCCCGGGAATGCCGTCCCGTTTTTGCTGACCGCTGACCGCCTGTTTCTGCCTGTGCTTGTAGCTGAAAGCTGACCGCTGATTGCTGACCGCCTGTTTCTGCCTGTGCTTGTAGCTGATTGCTGACCGCTGAGTGCTGAAAGCTGACCACCATGTTCGATTTTCTGACTCCGCAATTGTTCGATGCCCTGGTCTGGATTGTGATCGCCGTCGGTGGTGTCTGGGCCTTGATCCGGCTGGTGCGCGACCTGACCGGCCCGCCGCGCTGGCGGGACGACGATCCCGGCCCGTCCGCCTGAGTCCTGTGTGTTGCTAACCGTGTGCCCTCAACTGGCAAGCGTGTACTGATTGGAGAGAAGCTGATGCTGGATATTGCCCTGATTCGCGAGCAGAAAGACCGGGTGAAAGCCCGGATCGTCAAGCTCAATGACCCCGAAGCCCTGGCCCGGGTGGATCGCATTTTCGAGCTGGACCAGCAGCGCCGCGCCCTGCTGCAGGAGGTGGAGGCGCTCAAGGCCGACCGCAACCGTCTCAACAAGGCGTACGGCCCCTTCCGCGGCAGCAAACAGATTTCGGATGCCGCCCGGATCGCCACGACGGCGGAGCTGGCCGCCGCCCTGGAAGCGGGCGACACGGCCCGCGCGCTGGCGCTCTTTGCTGCGCCGGTGGAAACGACTGCCCTCCCCGCGCCGGCTGACCTGCCCGCCGCGCTTGACCTGCTTCAGGCGGCGCTGGGCGGGCTGGGGAGCCGCGCTGCTGCGCTGGATGAGCAGGTGCGCGCTGTGGACGCCGAGCTGGAGGAGTTGATGCTGTGGCTGCCCAACCTGCCGCACGAGTCCGTGCCGGTCGGCGCCAGCGAGGAAGAGAACGTCCCGCATCCCATGCGCGGCGCGCTCCCGGAGTTCGACTTCGCGCCGCAGGCCCACTGGGACCTCGGCCCGGCGCTGGGCATCATCGACTTTGAGCGGGGCGTCAAGCTCTCCGGCACGCGGTTCTACCTGCTGGCGGGGGCCGGCGCGCGCCTGCACCGCGCCCTGACCAACTTCATGCTGGATTATCACCACGCCCACGGCCGGGTGGAGATGTACACGCCCTTCATGGTCAAGGAGGAGTGCATGGTCGGCGCGGGCCAGTTCCCGAAATTCCGGGACGTGGTTTACTTCGACCCCGAGGCCGACCTGTATATGCTGCCCACCGCCGAGGTCAGCGTGACGAACATGTACCGCGACGAAATCCTGGACGAGGCCGCGCTGCCGCTGCGCTACATCGCCCATACGCCGTGCTTCCGCCGGGAGAAGATGAGCGCCGGGCGCGACGTGCGCGGCATCAAGCGCGTGCACCAGTTCGAGAAGGTGGAGCAGTACAGCTTCACCACGCCGGAGGAAAGCTACGCCGAGCTGGAGCGTATCGTGGAAGCGGCGGAAGAATTGTGCGGGCTGCTGGGGCTGCCCTACCGCCGGTTGGAGATCTGTACCGGCGACCTGGGCTTCTCCGCCAGCAAGAAGTATGACGTGGAGGTCTGGGCGGCGGGCAGCCAGGAATGGCTGGAGGTCTCGTCGTGCTCCAACACGGAGGCGTTCCAGGCCCGCCGCGCCAACATCAAGTACCGCCCGGCGGCGGGCGGCAAGGCCCAGTTCGTCCACACGCTGAACGGCTCCGGCCTGGCCCTGCCGCGCATCCTGATCGCCATCCTGGAGAACAACCAGCAGGCGGACGGCTCGGTGG
>CAZGYW010000499.1:0-2898 GCA_964530495.1 uncultured Anaerolineae bacterium | reverse complement strand
TGCTCCTGGTGACTGGCTAGGGTCGCAGCAGCGGCCGGAACTTGTACCCGTAGACGATGATCCCGCGGCTGCCGTCGGTGCGCAGTTTGCGGGTGACCATCTCGACCCGCAGCCCGATCTCGGCCGGCGTGTCCAGGTCCGTAAGCTGGGCCAGGACGGTCGGGCCGTCATCCAGCCGGACCAGGGCCAGCGTATACGGCGCCTGTTCCTCAAAACCCTCCGGCGCATCGGTGACGATCGTGTGGCTGATGACCGTGCCGGTACCGTCGGAGACAAACGGCTGCTTGACGGTGACCGTCAGCGGTTCCTGCCGGGCTTCTTCAGGCATCCGGGACTACTCCTTGGTGCTTAGCGCGCGGCCATCTCGAGCACGTTCACCGCAGCCGCCGGCACGCGCTCAGCCGCATCAAAATCGTAGGTCGCTTCCGCCGTGCGGGTTTCGCAGTACGGGCAAACTTCCCGCGGCGGGAAGATATTGGCCGCGCAGTGCGGGCAGGTGACGCCCTGCAGCGCATACCGCTGTGCATTCAAACGCCAGTGACGTGGGATGTGCATTCCTGTGACCTCCTCATGCCCGCCTGGAACAGCGCACCACAGGGCGGGCCCTTGCGAGAACTGTCCCGCATTATGCGCCAAAAGATCTCTCAAAAACTATCAGCGCCACAAGTTGAGAGGTTCCGAGAGCGGTTTCCCCGGTGAACTGGTGCACATTGCCCGGTCATATTCGCGCAGAAAATCCAGATCCGCGCCGGCCCGCTAGACCGCCAGCACATGCGTCACGGCGGTGGCGGCCAGCCCGCCCAGGTTCTGGATCAGCGCCAGGCGCGCCTCCCGCACCTGGTTCTCGCCCGCCGCGTGGCGCAGTTGCAGCACCGCCTCCACCGCCTGGTAAATGCCTGTCGCTCCGGCCGGGTTGCCGCGCGCCTTCAGCCCGCCGAACGTGCTGATCGGCACCTGCCCCTCCAGCCCGATCCAGCCGTTCGCGGCCAGCGTCCACCCCTCACCGCGCGGCGCGAAACCACACGCCTCCAGCGCAAGCGCGCTGACCACGGTGAACGAATCGTGGAGTTCGAACAGATCAACATCGCGCGGGTTGATTCCGGCCTGGGCGCAGGCGCGGCCCGCGCTCAGGTTGGCGGCATGGAAGAACAATGGGTCGCTCCGTTCGCCGAGCGCCAGCGTATCCGTGGCCATTGCGCTGCCTGCGATGCGCACTGGCTGCGCCGCCAGACCATCCGCCCGGCTGGAGGCCACCAGCACCAGCGCTGCCGCGCCATCGGCATCCGGCGCCCCGTCAAAGAGTGTAACCGGCGGGGCAATCATGGGCGCGCTGGCGAACGCGCCCGGCTTGAGCGCATTGCGGAACATCGCGCGCGGGTTGCGCTTGCCGTTAGCGTGGGCGTTGATGCTGAAGCCCTCAAACTGCTCCAGGCCCACCCCGTATGTCTGCATATACAGCCGCATCAGGAGCGCGGCCAGAGCAGCCGGCGTCGCGCCGTGCACCGCCTCGTAGTCGGCATCGAGCAGCTTCGTGAAGGCTGCCACCTGCTCGCGCCCCACCGTATCCGTCACCTTCTCCACGCCCAGCACCAGGGCCGCTTCCACCGCGCCGGAGGCTACCGCCAGGTACCCCGCGCGCAGCGCCGCCCCGCCGGAAGCGTCAGCGGCCTCCACCACGAAGCTCTCCACCCCGCGCAGCCCGATGTAATCCGCCAGCAGCGGGCCGAGGTGCTGCTGCCCGTTCAGCGCGCCGCCGAGGGCATTGCCCACGTACAGCGCGTCCACCGTAGCCAGGCCGGAATCCGCCAGCGCCGCCCGGGCCGCTTCGAACGCCAGCATGCGCAGGCTGGTATCCCAGAACTCGCCCACCGCGGTCGCCCCGACCCCGATAATGCTTACGTCACGCATCGTTAGTCAGTCTCCCTGCGGTCAGTCCAGGCGAATCTTGCCCCGGAAACGGGCATACATGGCGTAGTCAAGCTCGGTGCGGCGGTCGATGTACTGGCGCACGGTCGGAGCCTTACCCACCGCCTCAACAATGCGGTCGGTCACAGTGATGTCAAAGGCGTCCGATCCCGCGCCGCTGCCGTAGCTAACCATCAGGATGTTGTCGCCGGGCTTGGCGATGTCCAGCGTGGCGGTCAGCCCGATCAGGCTGGCACCCGAATACGTGTTGCCGATCACGCCAGAGAGCAGCCCCGGCTCCGATTGGGCCGGCTCGAAGCCAAGCATCTTGGCCGCCCGCTGCGGGAACTTGACGTTGGGCTGGTGCAGGATCACGTAGGCGTAGTCCTGCGCGGTCTTGCCCATCTCGCGCATCATCACTTCCGCCGCGCTGATCACATGCTTGAAGTACGCTGGCTCGCCGGTGAAGCGGTCGCCATGGCTGGGGTACGTCTCGCCCTCGCGCCGCCAGAAATCCGGGGTGTCCGTTACGAAACTGTACGTGGCGTTGATCACCGCCAGCGCGTCCGCGGCCGGCCCGATGATGAAGCCTGCCCCGCCCGCCGCCGCCGTGTACTCCAGCGCGTCGCCGGGGCGGCCCTGGGCGGTGTCCATCCCGATCGCCAGCGCGTAGGAGGCCATCCCGCTGCCCACGAAGCCAATCGAGGCCTGCATCGCCTCCGAGCCGGCCTTGCACGCGAATTCCCAGTCGGCGGCCTGCACGTTCGGCACCGCGCCGATGCTTTCCGCCACGATCGTGCTGGTCGGCTTGACGGCGTACGGGTGGCTTTCCGAGCCGACCCACACCGCCCTGAGCTGCTGCGGATGGATCCCGGCCCGGGCCAGGGCGTTACGTGCCGCCTCAATCGACATCGTCACCACGTCTTCGTCCAGCCCGGGGACGGCCTTCTCTTTGACCGGCGAGCCGCCGGTGCCGCCCGTCCATACGCGGGC
>CAZGYW010000498.1:0-2900 GCA_964530495.1 uncultured Anaerolineae bacterium | reverse complement strand
ACGGTTCGCGAACCGCCCCTGCAGACGGCCTACCTGCTTGCCGCTTGCCTCTCTGTCTCTTGCCTCGCCCTGCGCCCCTACTCGACCCGCTCGAAGACGTATTCGGTCGCGCCGCTGCCAAACGTGACGGTGTACCCCCCGGCGTCATCCGGCTCGAACACCAGCGGCAGGCCGGCCAGCGGGGCGCCGGCCATCACGAACGTGAACTCGTCCTCCGGCTCTTCCGGATCGATGTACTGCCACAGCGGAGCCTGGAAGTCGCCCGCGTCAAAGATCAGCGTCCCGGCCTCATCCACGCTGAGCGTGATCTCGCCCAGCGCGGCATTGGTGTACGTGCCAACCGCCACGTCCAGCGCCTCCGGCGCGACGATCTCATGCAGCTTGTCCAGGGATTCTGCGCGGCTGTCCAGGGCCAGATTCCAGCTGAACGTGTACTGCTCGTCCGCTTCCTGCGGCAGGTCGAACGCCAACTCCAGGAAGCGGTCCAGGATCGCGCTGTTCGCGTATGATCCCTGCTGGTTGGTCAGGATGGCGATCCCAATCCCGGCTTCTGGCAGGAAGGCGAACTCCGACGTGAAGCCGGCCGTATTGCCGGAATGGCTGAGCAGACGCTGGCCCTTGTAGTCGCTGATGATCCAGCCCAGCCCGTAATCCGCGTCCGCCGTGATCGCGATCTGCGGCTGCTGGGTGTGGGCCAGGTTCTCCGCGGAGACGATGCGCGTGCCATCCGCCGCCACACCGCCGTTCATCTGCATGACCAGGTACTGCGCCATGTCGTTGATCGTGGACCACACCGCGCCTGCCGGCAGGATCGGGATCAGGAAGGCCTGCTCAAGCGCGAAGTCGATCGGCAGCGTGTCCAGCGGCAGGTCCAGCGAGTAGGGGGTGGCGTAGTCGGCACTGGCAAACACTTCGTCGAATGAGAACGTCGTGTCCTCCATCCCCAGCGGGGCGAAAATGCGTTCCTCCAGCAGGGCGATGTAACCATCCTCAAGCGCGCCGTACTCCGCACCGCCGGCCAGCGCCGTGATGTAGCCGCCTGCCGCCACCATCTGGTTGCTGTACTGGAAGGCCTCGCCAAAGTCGGTGAAGAACTCGTACCCGGCCAGCGAATCGATCATGCTCTCAGCCGTCCACTGGCCGGAATTGAAGATCAGCTCGAAGTCGCGGCGCGGCACACCGGTGCAGGCGCAGACCAGGTTTTCCATCGTGATCCGCTCGGTCACATCCGGGTCGGCCACGCGGAAGGCCGGCAGAATGTCCGTCACCGGGGTGTCCCACCCCATGCGCCCGTCATCGACCATCTGGGCCATCAGCAGGGTGGTCATGGTCTTGGTGGTGGAGCCGATCATCATCCGCGTATCCGGAGTCACGGGGTCGCCCGCCGGGTTGCGCACACCGAAGCCGTTGGCGTAGATCACCTCACCATCGCGCACGATGGCGATCGCCGCGCCGGGCGTGTTGAAGCGGGCCATAACCTCAGCCACGTAGGCTTCCAGGGCGGCGGTCATGTCCTCGGTCAGCGGCAGCGGCGCTGCCCCGCTCAGATCCACCTGCTCGATGGCCGCAATCGTGAACCCGCTGTCGACAATCTGCAGTTGTGAGGCCCGCAGCCCGGCCTCGTTCAGGTCAACGTAGAAGATCAGGACAAAGGCCCGCTCGCCCAGCACGCGGACTTCCACCTGGTAGATGAACTCCTCGCCTTCCTCAACCTTGTAGGTGTAGAGCACGAAGGCGTCCAGCTCCGGGTTGGGCGCCTGAACCGTATCAGTCACTTCCCGCGCAAAGGTGGGGTCAACCACCGCCCAGGCGGCCGCGGCTGCCTGCTCCGGATCGGTCTCGTCCACGACTACGATCGAGACCGTGATCTTTTCTTCCGGCGAATAGAGGAAGCCGTAGCCGTCGCGCATTTCGGCCGCCCAGTTGGTCGGCACGGGAACGCTGTACAGGCCATCGGGATCGCTGAATTCGGCGGCAGCTTCTTCCGGGGAAGCTTCCGCTTCCTCAGCGCCCAGCGGGGCCAGGGCCTCGACGGCGGGCAGGTACACCGCGTCATACAGCGGGGCGAAGTCCGCTTCCAGCGCCTGGAGCAGCACGAGCGTCACGCCCGCGTCATCTTCCGCCACCGCCAGCGCCACATTGATGCGCATTCCCTGCAGGTCCACCGCGATGTCGTACAGCGTCCAGGTGTAGGCCGCCGTTTCCAGCGTGCCGGACGGCTCCGGCAGGGCGCTCAGGCCCAGGCTGGGCAGCAAAGCGGCCGCCAGCGCGTCGGCGGTCATGCCCGGCGCGGCCTGCTGGATCAGACTGGTCAGGTCGCCCATTCCCTCCCCGCGCGCGTACACACCCGGCGCGGCCTGGCTCCAGCCCTCCGGCACCACACCCTGAATTTCGAATGTCTCGTTGGTGAAGGGCACCAGGGCAATCGTCCCCTCGCCCTGGGCCAGCGCGGGCAGGGCACTCCCCAGCGCCAGCGCGGCAACCAACAGCACCACCAACCCACGAGTCCAAGCCTTCATCACACACCCTCTCTCAGCAAGCCCGTCACCGGGCAGAAAACGGCTCGCGCCTACCATTCAGCGTGAGCGCAACAATGATCTTACCAGCATCCCGGCGTGCCGGCCCCCCAAAAGTTGGCGGGGCTGCGAGGCCGAACGGCTGCTGTCAGCCCGCCAGTGGCGGCGCTTCAGCCACGTCGCCCGGCGCTTTGGGCGGCACTTCCTCCGGGAAGCGGACGAGCACCCGCACTCCCGGCTTGACCGCGATCCGGCCTTCTGCATCGCCCAGCAGCTCCCAGTCGCCGCTTTCGACCAGCGCCACCCAGAAGTCCCCGCGCTGGCGCAGCCCGCCCCAGGCGTGCTTCTCCGCCAGGCGGCCCAGCCGCTCCTGCCGGATCGCGG
>CAZGYW010000497.1:0-2900 GCA_964530495.1 uncultured Anaerolineae bacterium | reverse complement strand
CCGGGCGGGGTCGATTCTATACCGTCAAAGCCCCGCTTGACCCATCCAAGAGTCGCCACGAGGCCGAGATTTACCTGGATGTCGCCCGCGCCCTGCACATTCCGGCAGACGGCCTGCGCGCCTGCATACCGGTAACCCCGGAACAGGTGAGCGCCCTGCCCGCTTCGCTCCGCACCGGGCGCGGTCTTGTCGTTGTCCATGTCGGCGGCGGGCGCAATCCCGGCATGACGATGATTGAGAAACGCCCGCCGATCTCCCTGCTGGCAGCGGTCGCCGCCAGGGCCGCTGCGCACCTCAGAGCGCGCGTTGCGATTCTGGGGGCTTCTGAGGATCGGCCTCGCGCCGACGAATTGCACGAAGCCCTTCCCGGTCTGAATCCGATCTCCCTGGTTGGTATCCTGGACCTCGAACAGATTGCCGCTCTGGGTAGCATCGCCCGGCTGGTAATCGCACCGGACACCGGGGTGATGCACCTGCTGGCCGCCGCCGGCGCGCCGACCATCGCCATCTTCGGCCCCTCCGACCCCCGGCGCTACGGCCCGTATGGACCGCAAGGACGGTCTGTGGCGGTCTGGCGCCCGTATCCGCTGCCGGAAGGTGGAGTCGCCAGCGGCCTACCCAGGGGCTGGACATGGGAATCCGATGGCCCGCCAGCCGCGGAGGTGTGGGAAGCCACCCGCCCGCTGCTGAATGCTTGACAACGGGCCGGTGTCCCTCTACACTCAACGCACTATGAACGTGTGGCAGAAACGCGATTCAATGATGGGCATGCGGAGCATGGAGCCGCGCCAGGCGGGACGCGAGACCCCGCCCTGGCTGTGGTCGTGCGCGCCTGCCTAGCCACGCGACCCACCGGCTCGCCCGTCAACCGCCTGTCTCGCAGGCGGTTTTTTGTTGCCAATTTTTGCCCGCACGGGATAATACCCGCTGGTCATCTTCTAAGGAGCTCTGTAATGCGCGACTTCATCCATGTATCCGTCGCCTGGCCCTACGCCAATGGCGACATGCACATTGGCCATCTGGCCGGGGCGTACCTGCCCGCTGACATCTTCGCCCGCTACCACCGGCTCAAGGGCAACCAGGTCCTGATGGTCTCCGGCTCAGACTCGCATGGCACGCCGATTTCAGTGGAAGCCGACAAACATGGCATCACCCCGCGCGAGCTATTCGAGAAGTACCACTACCGCTTCCTGACGACCCAGCGCGATATCGGCATCAGCTACGACCTGTTCACCCACACCGATACCGAGAATCACCACCGGGTGTCACAGGACATCTTCCTCACGCTGCTCGAACGCGGCTACCTGTTCAAGCAAACCCAGCAGCAGCTATACAGCGAGTCGACTCGCCAGTTCCTGCCAGACCGCCTGGTGGAGGGAACCTGCTACGTGTGCGGCTTCAACGACGCGCGCGGCGACCAGTGCGACAACTGCGGCACGCTGATGGACGCCACCCGCCTGATCAATCCGCGTAGCAAGGTGGATGGCTCCAGCCCCGTCATCCGGGAAACCGAGCACTACTTCCTGGACCTGCCCGCGTTTGCCGAGATCCTCACGGCCTACCTTAAGCAATGCGACCAGGCCGGGCACTGGCGGGCGAATGTCATGAGCTTCAGCCGCAACTATGCGGAGAACCTCCAGCCGCGCGCCATCACCCGCGACCTGCAGTGGGGCATCCCCGTGCCGCTGGCCGATTTCTCGGATAAGCGCCTGTACGTGTGGTTTGAGGCCGTGATCGGCTACCTGTCAGCCAGCATCGAATGGGCCAACAACATCGGCCAGCCTGACGCCTGGAAGGACTGGTGGTACAACCCGGAGGCCAGGATCTACAACTTCATCGGCAAGGACAATATCCCCTTCCATGCCATTATCTGGCCGGCCGAGCTGACCGGCATCAGCGGCCTCTACAATGACGGCAGCGCCCAGCCGATTAACCTGCCCTACGATGTGCCGGCCAATGAGTTCATGAATATTGAAGGCCGCCAGTTCTCCAAAAGCCGCAACTGGGCGATCTGGCTGCCCGATATTCTGGAACGCTACCAGCCGGATGCCATCCGCTACTACGTCTGCCAGACCCTTCCCGAAAGCCGCGACTCAGACTACTCGTGGGATGGCTTCTTCAGCCGGGTGAACAATGAGCTGGTTGCCGCCTGGGGCAATCTCGTCAACCGGATGCTCGGCTTCGCCAACAAACGCTACGGGGGTGCCGTCCCGGCACCGGGCGTGTTTAAGGAAGAAGACCAGACGATCCTGGCCCAGAGTGTCGCCGTGCTCGCTTCCGTGGGCGATCTGATCGGCGCGGTCAAGTTGCGCGCCGCCCTGCAGGAAGCGATGCGCGTCGTGCAGGAGGCCAACGTCTACCTGGATCGCCGCGCCCCCTGGACGCTAATTAAGGAAGACCCGCAGGATGCGGCGACCGTCGTCTACACCACCCTGCGCGTGATCGATAACCTCAAGATCGCGCTGGCGCCCTTCCTCCCGTTCAGCGCCCAGCAGTTGCACACCATGCTCGGCCACGAAGGGCAGCTCTTTGGCGAGCAGCGCATCGTCACCTATGACGAGCCAACCCGCAGCCACCAGGCGCTGACCTACGATGCCAGCCAGGCAATTGGCGCCTGGGAACCGAGCGACCTGCCGGTCGGCCAGAAATTCGGCCGGATCACCCCGCTGTTCGCCAAACTGGATGACTCCATCATCGACGAAGAGCGCGCGCGCCTGGGCGCCCCCCGCGACATCTGATGCGCCGCCGGATGGCCCTCCCGTTCAGTTGTAGCGAATGGGAGGGCCATACCCTGCCCGCAGAGGGAAGATAAGCCAGCCAATTTCAGGTCAAAGATCAACACCCGTCAGCCGCCGGGAGATCGGAAGAGCACACGTCTGAACTCCAGTCACCGCTCATTA
>CAZGYW010000496.1:0-2905 GCA_964530495.1 uncultured Anaerolineae bacterium | reverse complement strand
CGCCAGGAACAGGCCCAGCCGGCTGCGCGCATCCGCTTCCAATTCCAGAATGTCCTGGCCATCAAAGATGATCTGCCCGCCGGTCACTTCATAGGCCGGATTGCCCATCAGGACATTGGCCAGTGTGCTCTTGCCGGAGCCGTTCGGCCCCATCAGGGCATGAATCTCGCCCTGCTTAATGATCAGGTTGACACCCTTCAGAATGGGCGCGCCTTCGACACTCGCGTGAAGGTTACGGATTTCCAGTACAGCGACCATGCGGACGGCTTCCTCCTGCACAATGCTCCGAGATAGGCGCATTTTACCACGCCGGGTCGGGAGTGTCAATTAAAAAGATAAAAATCTATTTTATTGACATTACTGGCACAATCCGCTATCTTAGGAGCGTAGTCAATCCCGGCAGCGGCATTCCAGCGAGTGAATATGCGCGAAACCAGAACCGCGATCCTGGAGAGGATCAAGCAGCATGGCAGCGTCACCATCGCCGAACTGGCCGACGAGATGGGGCTTTCGGCCGTGACCATTCGCCATCACCTGTACGCCCTGATGGCTGATCGGTTGGTGGAGCGCCATTCGCTACGGGGTGGCGTGGGGCGGCCGCAGCATGGCTACTCACTGACGGAAACCGGTCAGCGCCAGTTTCCCAGCCGCTATCACGTACTCTCCAACCACCTGCTCTACGCGTTCAAAGCCACGCAATCGCCTGCGGCGGTTGAGGCCGTCCTGGAAAGCGTCGTGCGCCAGCTCTTTGCCCTTCCGCAGGACCAGGACAACATGACACCAGAGCAACGCCTGCGCATGCTCGAGCAGCACCTGCAGCAGCAGGATATCCCCATCCGGTTGAGCTTCACTGACAACGGCAGCCATGCCGCGCTGGAGCTAACCTGTCCGTATTCTTACGTCAGCCAGCACCATCCGGAGCTATGCGAGGTTGACAAGCGGGTCATTGAGGACATCCTGGCCCTGCCCCTGCAGCGCACAGGTTGTTTGCTTGACGGGGACAAATCGTGTACCTTCACCATCGATTTGCAGCATATTCGGGAACCGTTAGAAACCGGGAGTTACTAGATGACCGACGAACCCACCACGCCGCCCAGCGCCGAAGACATCGTGCGTGAGGCACTGCGAACCGTTGTCGACCCCGAAATTGGCCTTGATGTGGTCGCCCTGGGCCTGATCCGCCGTGTGGACATTGACGCAGACAGCGCCCATGTCGTCATGATCCTGACGACCCCTTTCTGCCCATACGCCCCTCAGCTTATGGAACAGGTTCGTTACACCGCGCAGAAGACGCTTGGCGTACCGACCACCATTGAAATGGGCATGGAACTGTGGGACCCCAGTTTCATGGAAGACAATGCCATAGCGGATTGGGGCCTGTTCTAGACCCGCATCAGCAGCAAAACACAAAAGGGCCTTTCCCGGTGAACAGGAAAGGCCCTTTATGATCTACTCAGGACGGCGCGGGTTACCGTTCGGGTGGGCGATTGTCCAGTATGAACTGGCGCGGATCGATGTAGTTGGCCAGCAAGTTGCTGAGATTCAGCTTGGGCCAGTGCCAGGGTTCCGTTTGCAGAATGTTGGACGGGCTGATGTCAAAATGCAGGTGGTAGGGATAAACTCCTTCCGCATCACCCACACTTGAAATCTGCTCACCGCGCGCCACACGCTGCCCGACCTGCACCCGCATGTTCTCAACATGCGCGTAACGGCCGTACACCGTCCGGCCATCCGCCAGCAACGGATCGTGCTTGATGATGATCACATTCCCCCATCCCGGAATACGGTCCGCATAGGTCACAATCCCATTCGCCGCTGCGTACACCGGACTGTGGGCGTCCATGTCCCAGCTTGGGACGTTGAGATTGAGATCGGCGCCGGTGTGGTAGGCCTCAGCGGAGGTTCCCACGCGGTACCGCACCGCAAAGCCGGTGGCGTCGAACCACTTCCCGGGCCAGATTGGCGCAGCCGCGCGCTCGGCCGGCTGGCCGATCGGAGCATCAAATCCATCGGAGATGAAGCCGCTGGATGGCGTGACATTAATGATTTGCCGCCAGCGCAGCGCATCAAACGCCACCTCACGATCGGCCTCACCCGTCAAGTCGTTCAGGAATACCACCCCAGCCGTCGGATCGGCGGCATCGAAGTAATAGACCCCGAGCGGCGCCCAGACATCACTCAGCCTGTCCTGGGGAATGACCGCCAGCGTCTCACCGCTGCGCCCACGCACACCATGGATCTTGAAACGCGCTTTGGTCGAGGTGGCGTGGGTTGACGGCACGTAGGCGCTCACCTCGTACCAGCCGCTCTCAACCAATTGCGGGTCCCAGCGCGCCCACACTTCACTGCGCCGGGCCTGTGAGCTCTTGAAATACGCCTTCCTGCCTGCGCTGTTCTGGAACGTCTTGAACACCTGCTCAGGCGGCAGACCCAGATGTGTGCCAAATGCAAACTGTGGCGATTCAGCCGTCACAACCACGCTGCGCCCAAACTGCCCTTTCGCTCCTCCCGGCTGATGGGCCGAGATTGGGACGTTAATCGCCGGCCAGTCGGTTGCAGCCACCACTCCCAGCCGCCACCAGGTGACCCCGGTTGCACCGTGTTTCTCAATGCTGCGCTTCCGCGCGATCTCCATATCCGCCAGATTCGCGTTGGTCTGTAGAATCGGGAACAGGGGCCGGCCATAATTCTTCCAGATTCCAAACGCCTCATCAATGACGACATCAACCGGCCGCTGGAACGATGCCCAGTAAGCCATCAGGTGAACGCTGTTGATGAATGGGAACCACTCATCCGGGAAGATGCTGTTGAAATGCTGCGCGCGCGGATCGACTGCCAGCCCAATGTGAAAGTCCGCCGGAAGGGCCTTGCGAACGATGGACATAAACGGCCGAATGTTGGCCCG
>CAZGYW010000495.1:0-2924 GCA_964530495.1 uncultured Anaerolineae bacterium | reverse complement strand
CCGACCTGAGCACCGCCAGCCTGATTCTGATGACCGCGATCACGATGTTCTTTCTCGCCGGGGCGGACCTGTTCCAGATGGGCATCGTGGCTGTGTTTGTAGTCACGGTGGGCTGGACGCTGGTTTCCCAGATCAGCTATGCGGGAGCGCGGTTGTCCTCTTACCTGGAGAGCGCCGCGGACCTGACCAAGGCGGACTACCATGTGCAGCAGGCCGTGATCGCCTTCCGCAATGGCGGCCTGACCGGGATGGGCCTGGGCGAGAGTTACCAGAAGTTCGGCTTTCTGCCGGCGCCGCATACCGACAGCATCTTCGCCGTGATCGCCGAGGAGCTGGGGCTGGTGGGCTGCCTGCTGGTGGCTGCGCTGTTCATCGTGCTGGCGATTCGCGGCTTCCGGATTGCGCGGCGCGCGCCGGACAGCTTTGGCGCGCTGCTGGCCTCCGGGGTGGCGATCTGGGTCAGCCTGGAAGCGCTCCTGAACATCGCGGTGATGACGGCCATTCTGCCCTTCAGCGGGGTGCCGCTGCCGTTCATCAGCTTCGGCGGATCAGCGCTGGTGACGTCAATGGCGGGGATCGGGCTGCTGCTGAGTGTCTCACGCGTGACGGCCCGCCAGGCCGTGCCGGAACGGAGAACGGATGCGGATATTGATTTCAGCGGGGGGAACGGGGGGGGGAGTGTACCCCGCGTTCGCCGTGGCCGAGGCGCTTAGCAGCCCGGAGGCAGGCGCCGCGCAGGCGGAGCTACATTTCGTCGGTGGCGTCGGCGCCGGTGGCATGGAGCCGGCACTCATCGCGCGCAGCGGCATCCCCTGGCGGAGCGCGCATACCATTCAGGGCGGCCCGGTGCATGGCGTCAGCCCGCTGCGGATGCTGGTCAGCGGTGTGCGCCTGGCGGTGGGATTGGCTCAGGCGCTCATCCTGTGTGGGCGGCTGCGGCCGGGGGCGGTCCTGGTTACGGGGGGCTGGGCCAGCCTGCCGGTGGCGCTGGCGGCCTGGTTGTGGCGCGTGCCGGTGTTCGCCTTTGTGCCGGATATCGAGCCGGCGCTGACCCTGCGGACGGTCGGGCGCTTCGCGCGGCGGGTCGCGGCGACGACTGCCGAGACGGCGGCGTTCTTCCCGCCGGGCCGGGTGGTGGAAACAGGCTACCCGCTGCGGCGGAGCGTGCTGCAGGCCACGCGCGCAGACGGCATTGCGCAGCTCGGGCTGGACCCGGCCAAACGCACGCTGCTGATCACCGGCGGGAGCAGCGGGGCGCGCAGCATCAACCAGGCGGTGCTGGGCATCCTGCCGGCGCTGCTGGCGGATGAAGAATTGCAGATTGTGCACATTAGCGGCGCGCTGGATCAGGCGGAGGTAACGGCGGCGCGGGAGCAGTTGCCGGAAGCGGCCCGCACGCGCTACCATGTTTATGCGTATCTGCACGAGGCGATGGGGCCGGCGCTGGCCGCTGCGGACCTGATCGTGTGCCGGGCGGGGGCCAGCACCCTGGGCGAGCTGCCGTTCTTCGGGCTACCGGCGATTGTGGTGCCGTATCCGCATGCCTGGCGCTACCAGAAGGTGAACGCCGACTACCTGGTGCAGCGGGGCGGCGCGATCCGGCTGGAGGATGAGCGGTTGGCGGAGGAGTTGCAGCCGACTGTCCAGCGCCTGCTCGGGGATAGGCAGACGCTGGCGGCGCTGGCGGCGCGGATGCGCGGGCTGGCGCGCGGGGATGGGGCGCAGCGCCTTGCTCAACTGCTGCTGGAAGCGTGAAGGCGGGGGAGGGGCGATGATTCAGTTATCCACAGTGCTGTACTTCATGATCGGCTTCTTTGGCCTGATCGGATTCTCCCGCGGGTGGACGAAAGAGATCATCGCGTCTACCGGGGTGGTGCTGGCCCTGTTCACGATCGAGCAGTTCAAGGCGGTGTTCCTGGAGCCGCTGACGGTCGGGGCGGACCCGGCCCAGAAGTTCTACTTCTACTCCGCGATCCTGCTGATCATCGCGTTCTTCGCCTACCAGACTCCCTCCCGGTTCGACAAGCAGACCCGGCGCAAGAAGAGCATGCGCGAAGGCGGCCTGCAGGAAAGCCTGCTGGGCGGCGTGCTGGGTGGGTTCAACGGCTACCTGCTGGTTGGATCGCTGTGGTACTACATGCGGGTGCTCAATTACCCCCTGGCGCCCAACATCAGCGCGCCGTATGCGGGGACGGCCAGCGCCATGATGCAGCTCAATTTGCCGCTGGACTGGCTGCTGGATGGCAACCTGCTCACGCTCATCGTTGTGATGCTCTTCCTGTTCGTGATCATCGTCCTGATCTAGGCCGTCGCGCCCCGGGGAAAGTGCTGGCAGACACATGATCCAACTGGGCTATTTTCTGTGGGTGATGGTCGCGCTGTTCGCCGTCGTGGGGTTCGTGCGCGGCTCGGTGAAAGAGATTCTCTCCCTGGCCGGGATTGTGCTGGCCCTGTTCGTGCTGGAGCAGACCGGAGATGCGGTGTTCACCCCGCTGTTTGGCAGCATGCCGCTGGCCCAGCAGTTCTACGTTTACGCCATTATTCTGATGATCATCGCTTATTTCTCCTACCAGACCCCGGCCTTTATGGATGCCCGCAAAGACACCCGCGACGCACGCGAAGGGCTGCAGGAAGGCTTGCTTGGTGCGACGATCGGCGGGGCGAACGCCTACCTGCTGTTCGGATCGCTGTGGTACTACATGGACGTGCTGCACTACCCCATCAGCCCGCTGATCATGGCCCCGCCACTGGATTCGGCCAGCGCGCAGCTGATCAACTCGCTGCCGCTGGTCTGGTTGCTGGAAGGCAACCTGCTCACCCTGATTGTGATTGTCCTGTTCCTGTTCGTCATGATCGTGATCATCTAGGCAGATGCTGGAACCCGGTCGGCATGTGCATTTTGTAGGCATCGGCGGGATCGGCCT
>CAZGYW010000494.1:0-2931 GCA_964530495.1 uncultured Anaerolineae bacterium | reverse complement strand
GCACCACCGACGATATGTTCCTGACCCTGGACGGCGTGATCGACCTGAACGGGGCGGCCAACCCGACCCTGACGTGGTTCGACCAGTACAATCTGCAGGATGGTCAGGACTGCATCGTGCCGGAAGTTTCGCTGCCGGATCGTGACTTTGGCGTATGGGTGGCCGTGGCGGAGCCGTTCTGCGGCCCGGCCGTGAACACCACCGTCTGGCAGGTGCAGACCGCGGACATTCGCACCCGGCTGGAGACGAAGTACGGCGCCGGGCTGTCCTTCACCGGAGTCAACCGCTACCTGGCGCTGCGTTTCTACATCTACGCGGACAACGCGGGCAATGAGTGGTGGGTTGAGGACATTGAGGTAACCGGGCCTTAGTTCCGGGCGAGCCGGCCTGAGGCCCACCCAACACTTGCCGCATTCCAGCATCCACTCCAGGCCCCGGCACATCGATCGAACGCAGTTGTGTCGGGACCTGGCGCATAAAGGGCGGCGGCGCGGCGCTTGCGGCGCGTCCCGCCCGGTCAGAGAGAGTGATTACTTAGCGTACTGGTAGAGGGGACAGGCTTCTGATAAGCAAAAGGGAAATCGGGATGAGAAACTCACAACGGATTCTGGCAATCAGCGGCGTGCTGGCCGTCCTGGGCCTGCTATGGGCAGCCGGGCCGGCCTGGTCCCAATCCGAGGAGCCGGCGAGCTGCCCCCAGATTGTCCAGCTGGCCCTGGACAATTCAGAGCAATTCTGCGCTGCGCTGGGCGATGACGAGGCTTGCTATGGCCATGTGCGGGTGGAGGCCGTGCCGCAGGACGGTGTTGAGGCGTTCAAGTTCGCCGAAGAAGGCGATATTGAAGCCCTCATCAACGTCAAATCGATCCGGCTCAGCCCGATGGACCTGATCAATGGCTCGTGGGGGGTGGCGCTGATGCGGATGCGCGCCTACATGCAGTACTCCGAGCCGGAGCCGGTCACCTTCCTGCTCTTTGGCGATGTTGACGTCGAAAACGGGGGGACGCGCGTCGCTTTTATGGATGTCACCACCGTGGCCGCCACCAACGTGCGCCTGCGCCCGAGCGCTAACGCGGGCGTCATCGGCGTGCTGCCTGCCGGCACAACTACCGAAGCCAACGGCCGGCTGGAAGATAGTTCCTGGCTGCGCGTCGTCCTGCCGGAAAGCGGCCGGGTAGGCTGGGCTTACGCCCCCAACCTGACCAGCGAAGAAGCCATCGAGGACCTCAACATCGTGGATGCGCAGGCGTCCTACTTCGGCCCGATGCAGGCCTTTTTTGTGCGCAGCGGCGTGGATGACGCCGCCTGCCCGGAAAGCCCGCAGAGCGGCCTGCTGATCCAGACTCCGGAAGGCGTGGCCGAAGTCAGCCTGCTGGTGAACGAGGTCAGCATCGCCCTCCGGGCGACCGCCTACATGCAGGCCGATCCGGGCGGGGATATGACCATCGGCGTCCTGGACGGCTACGGCTGGGTGGAAGCCGGCGGGCAGCGCCAGCCGATCTTCGCCGGGACCCAGGTGCGCGTGCCGCTGGGCGAAGACCTGATTTCGAGTGGCGTCCCGAGCCAGCCTGAGCCATACTCACTCTCGACGCTGGCTGCGCTGCCGCTGAGCCTGCTTGGCACACCGGTGACGGTGGCCGACCCGCTCAGCGCCGACCGGATCGCCAGCCTGCTCAACCAGGTCGCGACATCGGGCGGAACGCTGGCTGAAGTCCTCAACGGCACGGCATTCACCGCCGATGACAGCAGCACCACCGCTGACGGCGGAACGACATCCGAGCTGCCGCCCGGCCTGGAAGGGGCAGCGCCGCCCGGCCAGGGTGGCACCAATCCCGGAGATGGTGGAACACCGCCCGGCCAGATCAAGAAGTGACCGGGGAACCCGCAGCGCCTGATCTGCACATACTGGAGCAAGCCGCCAAATTATGGTAACGGTCAAGATCTGCCCGAACTGCAAGCATGAAAACAAAGAGGATGCCGCCTACTGCACGCGGTGTGGCACGGCGCTGGTCAGCGACAGGCCGGACATCGTCACCACCCGGCCCGTCACTGACGAGGAAATCGCCCGCGTCGCGGAGACAGGCGCGCCACCCGCCCGCCCGGACCTGCGCAGCGGTCAGGCGGTCGTCGCGCTCTTTGTGACCGGGCAGAAACGCCCCATCCTGCTGGAGAAGCGGGACGAGATTCTGCTGGGGCGGGAACCGATGCGCCCGGGCGAGCCGCCCGTTCTTGACCCCAAGCAGGGCATCCAGCTGGGCGTTTCGCGCCACCATGCCTCGATCAACTTCACCGATGGCGTCTATGCCGTCAAAGACCTGGACAGTACCAACGGCACATTCCTGAACGGCAAGAAGCTGCTGGCCCAGTTACCCTACATGCTGCAGAGCGGTGACCAGCTTCGCCTGGGGGCACTCGTCATCTACGTCTACTTCAAACTGTAGCCCCACCTGTGCCAGAACGGGTGACCGGTCCCCGGTCACCCGCCGCTGCCCCACCCACCGGAAGCGCCGCGATGTCGGATGCAAACACCAGGATCATCAAGGGTTATATCCTGACCGACCTGATCGGGCTGGGCGGTTTTGGCGCGGTGTACCGCGCCCACCAGCCGATCATCGACCGCGAGGTGGCGATCAAGGCCATCCTGCCCGAATACGCCAACCACCCGGATTTCATCCGCCGCTTTGATACGGAAGCGCAGATCGTCGCCCGCCTGGAGCACCCGCACATCGTGCCCCTGTATGACTACTGGCGCGAGCCGGATGGCGCGTACCTGGTCATGCGCCTGCTGCGCGGCGGCAACCTGCACGACAAGCTGGCCAAAGACGGCCCGTGGCCCCTCCCGCAGGCCGCGCGCTTTGTCGACCAGATCGCGTCCGCGCTCATGATCAGATCGGAAGAGCGTCGTGTAGGGAAAGAGTGTAGGATAGGGTG
>CAZGYW010000493.1:0-2938 GCA_964530495.1 uncultured Anaerolineae bacterium | reverse complement strand
GATGTGGTAGCCGCTGATGCTGATCGTGTTCCAGTGCGGCACAGCCTGCTGGCAGTAGGCGAACAGGTCCGTGATCAGGCGCATGCTCGGCCCCGGCGGGAAGATGTACGTCCCGCGCGCCAGGTACTCCTTCAGGATGTCGTTCTGCACCGTGCCACGCAGCTTCTCCGGCTCCACGCCCTGGCGCTTCGCTACCGCGATGTACATCGCCAGCAGCACCGCCGCCGGCGCGTTGATCGTCATCGACGTGGAGACCTTGTCCAGCGGGATGCACTCAAACAGGCGCGCCATGTCCGCCAGGCTGCTGATGCTCACGCCCACCTTACCGACCTCGCCCAGGGCCAGCGGGTCATCCGCGTCGTACCCGATCTGTGTCGGCAGGTCAAAGGCCACGCTCAACCCCGTCTGGCCGTTCTCCAGCAGGTAGCGGTAGCGCGCGTTCGATTCCTCCGCGCTGGCGTACCCGGCGTACTGGCGCATCGTCCAGAACCGGCCGCGGTACATCGTCGGCTGGGCGCCCCGCGTGAACGGATACTGGCCGGGGTAGCCCTGCGTCGCGTCGTAATCCGCCGGAGCCTCCTCCGGCGTGTAGACCCGCTCCAGCGGGATGCCTGACGACGTGGTGAACTGCTCCTGGCGCTCCGGAAAACGCGCCAGCACCCTGGCCAGAACGTCTTCCTCCCAGGCGCGGCGCGTATCAGATGATTCGGTCATAACCCCTCTATCCGGCCGGAGGCCGAAACGCCGCCAGCGGCACGTCGATCCCGGCAAAACAGTCAAAGGTCAGGTCGCGGCATGCCAGCCCGAGGTTGGCGCGCACATGGTCAAACAACTGCCCATAGCTTTCCTGAAAGCGGGGGCAGTCCGCCAGCCCCAGGGCCGCAATCGCCTGCTCGATCCGGGCCGGGTCGCCTTCGACTTCCACGAACGCCCCGAACGGCATCTCGTCCAGGACCACCTCGACCCCGTACAACTCATACGTGGTGCGGTATTTCTCGTAGAGCATCATCACCCGGTAGCCCAGGCTCTCCAGGATGCGGGCCATCGCATCGAAGTCGCCAACCTCTACCTCGGCTTCAAAGCGGGCCTGCTGCCCATCAACAGCGGGCGTCAGCGCCGGCCCTTTGTAGGTCAGGCGCGCCCGGCTGTCCTGGCGCAAGCGCAGCAGCTTGCCCGCCGGTGTGAGGCCCCCCGCCACGTCTTCGTAGCGCAGGTTGCGCTCCAGCACGCGCGGGTAACGCAGCGCCGCCCCGGCCGCCTCCAGGCGGCTGATGACAGGGTCCAGCGCCGTGACCCATAGTTTGGCCTCAACCTCAAGGTAATCCGCCACGCCCGGCCCGCCTTCCCTACCTACTTGCGCATCCCGCCGACGATCTCCGTGATCTGAGCCTTGAGTTCAACAAAGACCGGGTAGACGCCCTTGTTGGCATCAACCACCCGGAAGTCCAGCCGCTCGGCCATCTGGTCAAACTGCTTGATGATGCTCTTCTGGTACGTGATGTAGTTCTGGTAGATGTCCGTGCCCGGCAGGTAGTCGGAGCCGCTCTCCCAGTAGTCAAACTGCCCGCGCGCGGCCAGCACCCGGGGCACGATCGAGGACACGTCCGCTTTCAGATAGAACACCGCATCCGGCACAATGGCGAACCCATACACGCCGAAGATCCAGTCCGGATCCGCGCCGCGCGCCAGCGCACGGGCGATTGGCGCGTAAATATAGCGGTCGGTCAGCATCACAAACCCCGCCCGCAACGCCGGAATGATCTCCTTCTCCAGCCGGTCCACGAAGTCAGTTGCGTAGAACAGCTCCATGGTCAGCGGGCTGAGGAAGTTACCCTGCTTGGCGCGGGCGATGCCCTTGGCGGCCAGCGCGGATCGCGCCAGCCCGGTTTGCACCGTGCCGAAGCCATTCTGCTCCAGCCATTCGCGCAGCAGCGCCACCTGGGTGGAGCGCCCCACGCCATCCGTGCCCTCGATCACGATCAGCTTGCCCGGCAGGTCTTTGTCCGGCATACCCGGCAGCGGGAATCCGTAGGTCTGCATCCTGGTCATTGTGTCATTCCCCCTTGCTGGCAGTCATGCCGGAGAGGTAACGGCCGTACAGTTTCTCGCGTTCCAGCGTCTCCCGCCAGGCAATTGGCTCGGAGCGGGCCACATTGCGCAGGTGCGGCTCCACAACGGCGCGCACCTGCTGCTGCTGGGCCACCAGCGTCTCGGTCGCGTCAATCGCCTTCAGGCCGAACTCGTCCACCATGTGGTCGTATTCCTCCAGAATCTTGCTCTGGAAGATGCGGAAGGACTCCTGTGGATCGGAGGCATAAGCCATGTCCAGGCCGGCCTCGTAGAATTTCAATTCCGGGCGGCCCGTCATGATCCGCTCCAGCGATTCCTTGAGTGGCACGCGGAAGTAAAACGCCACGGTTGGCACCACCGCGAACTTGTACACCTGGCGCACCCAGCCGCGATCCACACCCCGCGCCGCATCGCGGGCGAAAGCGGTGTAGATATAGCGGTCGGCCAGCACAATCGCCCCCGCTTTGAGGGCCGGGATGATCTGGCGCTCCATCCGGTCCGCCAGATCGCAGGCATGAATCAGGCTGAAGCTCATCGGGGTGAGCAGGTGGTCTTTCTTGCCCTTCTTGGTGGTGGTCCGCACGACGGGGGAGGAGTTCCACTCGGTGAAGGTGACCACGTACCCATCCCCCAGCAGCCACTTATGGAGGATATCCAGTTGTGTGCTCTTGCCGCTGCCATCAATCCCTTCCACGATGAAGAGCTTGCCCGGCAGCGGCGTTCCATCCGGTAAGTGCGCCATAGCAATTCCTTCCTGAAATCAGGTGTCAAACAGGCTGGTTACAAACCGTGCACAATGATAGCCATAGTATACTCTTCCGCGCCCGCAAGCGGAAAAAGCCCAATTGGATGCTGATAGTCTATTACA
>CAZGYW010000492.1:0-2942 GCA_964530495.1 uncultured Anaerolineae bacterium | reverse complement strand
ATGGTCCGCACGGCGCGCGGGTCCCCGCCGGTGCGCGCGGCAACGGCGGCGGTGGTTTCGGGTGTCAGGCGCAGCTCGGCGGCCAGCGCCGCTTCCTCCGGCGTGAAGAGGCGTGCCAGCAATGCCAGCTCCAGTCCGTCCGGGGTGGAGGGAAAGCCATTGGGCAGGGCATCCAGCCGCGCCGCCAGGCGCCGGTATTCGTCAGGGTATTGGGAAATTGGCATAGCCTGCACTCCTCCGGGGCGCCGGGGCGGTCGCTCCATGATTCGCTCATCCGTGACAATTGGCAGGGGATTCTCCCCGGCGAATCGATCCTACCACGTTCTGATGGCCAGTGGGCAGGTGCTTTCGGTTGCGGCCCGGGCCGGCCCGCAAAGGCGCTGCCCTTCGGTGCGGAGCCGTACAGGGAGGTTTGGCACCCTTTGGCCCGTCGAATTTCCCGGCCGACGATTCTCTGTCGTTCCCGGCCGTGTTTCGATCTATAATGGACGGCTAGCGTAATGGAGGCTCGGCATGCCGCTCTGGAGTGGGGCAGGCGTCGGGCCGGTCGCCAGGGAGCTTGTGCGCTCTCTGGCGTCATGAGAAGGAGACCTCTTGTGATTGTAACGACTGATCAACTCTTCAAGGTTGCGTACGGCAAGTTCGCGGTGGGCGCGTATAACATCAACAATCTGGAGCAGACGCGCGGGCTGTTCAAGGGCAACATTCAGTCCCAGGCCCCGTTCATCATCCAGATTTCGAAAGGCGCGCGTGCCTACGCCGGCGTCAGGTTGCTCGAGGGCCTGATCCGCGCCGCTGAGCAGGAATTCCCGGAAGCGATTTTCGCCGTGCACATCGACCATGGTGACGTGGACACCTGCATGGATGCGATCCAGTCCGGCTTCTACAGCTCGGTCATGATCGACGCCTCGCACGAGCCGTTTGAAGAAAACGTACGCATCACCAAGCTGGTGGTGGACGCCGCGCATGCGAAGGGTCTGAGCGTCGAAGCAGAGCTGGGCCAGCTCGGCGGCGTGGAAGAAGACATCGTGGTCGATGAGGCAAACGCCAATGTGACTGACCCCCAGCAGGCAGTCGAGTTCGTGAAGCAGAGCGGCTGCGACAGCCTGGCAGTGGCCATCGGCACCAGCCACGGCGCGTACAAGTTCTCCGGCTCGCAGGGCATCCGCTTTGACCGGCTGGCCGAAATTCAGCAGGTGCTGCCCGGTTTCCCGCTGGTCATGCACGGCTCGTCCTCCGTTCCGGCGGAAGAAGTGGCGCGCATCAATGCCGCCGGAGGCAAGATCGACCCCTCCGCCAAGGGCGTGGACGAGAACAGCTTTGCCAGGGCCGTGCCGCTGGGCGTGACCAAGGTCAACATCGACACCGACGGCCGCCTGGTGTGGACGCGCGTCCACCGCGAATTCTTCCGCGATAAGCCGGAAGCTTTCGACTTCCGCAAGCCCGGCGTGATCTACGTCGAGGAATACGCCAAGTTCATCGCCCACAAGAACGAGAAGCTCGGTTCGGCGGGCAAGCTGGATCTGGTGCGCCAGGAGCTTGGCCTGTAAAGTCGGGCGACGTTTCGTAATATGGTCAAGAGGGCGGGCATTCCCCAGCCCTCGGAGGGCGGGGGATCCCCGCCCTTTGCGTTTGTATTCGGGGATTAGCGGCGGGCAGTGCGCGGGTCGAGCACATCGCGCAGGCCGTCGCCGAGCAGGTTGAAGCCCAGCACACCGAGCATGATCGCCAGGCCGGGGAAGAGCATCAGCCAGGGCGCGATCTCGGCCAGGCTGCGGCTTTCGCTGAGCATCAGGCCCCAGGACGGTTCGGGCGGCTGAGTGCCCAGCCCCAGGAAGCTGAGGCCTGCCTCGGTCAGCAGCGACCACGACAGGCCCAGGCTGATCTGCACGATCAGCGGGGCCATGGTGTTGGGCAGCACATGCCGGAACAGGATGCGCGTTTCGCTGATGCCCAGGCAGCGAGCGGCGGTGACGAACTCCATCTCCTTGAGGGAGAGGATCGGCCCGCGCGCCACCCGCGCGAAGATCGGCGTGTACACCACGGCGATGGCGAAGATGGTGTTATCCAATCCGGGGCCCAGCACAGCGACCACCAGCAGCGCCAGCAGCAGCGTGGGGAAGGCGAAGAAAACATCCATCGCCCGCATAATCACGTTGTCCGCCAGGCCGCCGACAAACCCGGCGGTGATGCCGAGCAGCGTTCCAATGACGGTCGCCAGTGTGACCGATGTGATAGCGACCCGCAGGGAGTTGGTCCCGCCTTTCATCAGGCGGCTGGTCAGGTCACGGCCAAAGAGATCCGTCCCCAGCCAGTAGGTCTCGCTGGGGCCGGTCAGCCGGTCGGGGGCGTGCTGCTCCAGCGGGGGGTAGGGGGTAGCGCCCAGCGCGCCGAGCAGGCTGGTGGTGACGAAGAGCGCGATCAGGATCAGGCCGACCAGCCCGCTGCGGTTCTTGACCAGGCGGGCCAGCGTGCCGGGCGGCGTGATGGTTGTCAGGGTGTCCGCCGGGATGGCGGCTGCGGCTTCAGACTTTGCGGTCATAGGAAATCCGCGGATCGATAGCGGCGTATAGAACGTCTACGGCCAGGTTAATGACGACAAAATTCACGGCAATGAACAGGGTCACGCCCTGGATCAGGGCATAGTTACGCTGGGAGATCGCCCCGACGGCCAGGCGCCCGATGCCGGGCAGCGAGAAGATCTGCTCGGTAATAAAGGCGCCGCCCAGCAGGTAGCCCATCTCCACGCCGATCAGGGTCACGACCGGGATCATGGCGTTGCGCAGGGCATGGCCGATGACGACGCTGCGCTCGCGCAGGCCCTTGGCCCGCGCCGTGCGCACGTAGTCCTCCCCCAGCACCTCGAGCATCGACGAGCGGGTCATGCGCATGACCGAGGCGGCGAACGAGAAGCCCATGGCGAAGGCCGGGAAGATCAACTG
>CAZGYW010000491.1:0-2942 GCA_964530495.1 uncultured Anaerolineae bacterium | reverse complement strand
CCCCATTTCTGAGAGTCTGGCCCGGTTGACCGAGCACCGTTAGCCCACACAACTGAAGCACAAGAGGAAAGGTAGTGATGCTGCATAACGATCTGCCTGGTTTCGGGCTGTACATTGGTTACTTCATTGTGGCCGGCATCCTGCCGCTGGTACTGCTCAGAGTGTGCTTCAACGCGCCATTTGAGCTGGTGCGTAAAGTGCTGCATATCGTGGTCACGATGTCGATTTTCCCTCTGCTGTTGTTCTTCTCGACCTGGTATGCGGCGGTTATTGCGGCGCTTGCGTTCGCGCTGATCCTGTATCCGGCGCTTGCCCTGGTGGACCGCCTTCCCATCTACAAGCGCCTTGCCGTAGAGCGCAAGAGCGGTGAATTCAAGCGCAGCCTGATCATCGTTCAGCTGTCGCTGGCGATTCTGATCACGATCTTCTGGGGCATCCTGGGCGATGACTGGCAGTACATCGCCGTGGTGGCCGTGATGGCCTGGGGCTACGGTGACGCGGCCGCCGCGCTGGTGGGCAAAGCCTTTGGCCGCCGCCGCATTCTGCATCCGCGCATCGAAGGGGCCAAGACGATCGAGGGCACGCTGGCGATGTACGTTGTCGCCGGGCTGGCCATCTTCTTGACGCTCCTGATCTATGCGGGCCAGTCCTGGCATGCGAGCATCGGCGCTGCGCTGCTCGTCGCGCCGGCCTGCGCTGTGGTCGAGCTGTTCTCGCCCCGTGGAAGCGATACGATCACCGTTCCCCTTTCGGCGGCTTTTCTGATCCTGCCGCTGATGTCCATCTTCACGCATCTGGGTATCTGACATGACGAGTCTATCCACAGAGCAGGCCGCCGCACGCGAAAAAACACTGCGTACGGCGCTGCTGTTGAGCGCTCCTGGCCCCCTTGTCACGGGGCTTGCCGTCATTGCCAGCCATTCCACAACCCAGATCGCCGACTTCATCCGGCGCGGCATCGAGCTACTCGCGCTGTTTCTCTCCTGGTGGGTCTTCCGCAAACTCCACGGGGATGCGACGCTGGATGCTGCGGAGCAGGCCCGGTTGGAGCGCATGACGGGGTTGAGTGTGGCCGGGGCGATGATCTTTTCCGGGGCGGTGATGCTGGTGGTGGCCCTGTCCCGGCTGGAGGCGTTTGAGCCGGGCGGTAAGGTTGTCTCCGGTCTCATCATTGCCGTGCTGGGTCTGGTGACAAACGGGTGGTTCTGGCGGCGCTATACCCGCCTGAACCGCGAACAATACAGCTCCGTCATTGCCGCGCAGCAAAAGCTCTACCGCGCCAAGACACTGGTAGATCTGTGTGTTGTGGTTGCGCTGGGCACCGTTACACTGGCCCCCACCCACCCCGCAACCCGCTACGTGGACATTCTGGGCTCCATCATCGTGGCCGGCTACCTGTTCTGGAGCGGGCTGCGGCTGGCCCAGTCCCAGGCGCGGGTTGCTGCCAGAACTGGGCACGGAGTCACGCGGATTGGAAACTGATTTTTGCGGATAAGGCTCTGGATTGTAAAGCTCCTGAAAATCCGTGCCCTGCTTACTGCCTACCCCAGCGGCGTGAGTTGCATGAAGGTCATGATCCCCAGGTTGCGGTTGCAGTCATTGGGGAAGGCGACCAGCTTCGGATCAGAGACGCGGCGCGTCCCCTGGAAGAGCGTCACCTGGAACACGTAGCTGTTCGGCGCACCCGCCACCTGCACCTCCCACCCCGAAGGCCCGTAGGCCGGCGCCGAGCCGGTGACCGTATCCGTCAGGAACGAGGGATCGGTGATGCCCTGGACCCGCACGGTGAAGCCGATCAGCGATTCGCCGCCCATGCCCAGCACCTGCCCGCCGAGGCCCTGCCAGGCGCAGCCTGCCTCCGGGTGCGTGAACTGCGGCGCGAAAACCACCCGGTTGCCCTCCAGCCCGAAGGCCATCAGGTCCGGCAGGAGCGAGGATGGGCCGGGCGTGAGGGTGGGCACGGTGATCGCGGCCGGGGTAATGTCCGGCGGGAGCGGGGTGGGCGTGGGCAGCAGCCCCAGGGCCCGGATCAGCTCCTGCGCCTGGGCGAAACCCGCCCGCGCATTGGCCACACTCTGCTGCGCCGGCAGGACGAGGGCTTCCGCGCCGGGGTAGTTCTGCCGTCGCGTGTCGCACCACTGCTCCCACAATTCAATGGCGCGGCCGGTTTCCTCCAGCCCCTGGTTGAGCGCGGCCACCACGGCCTGCAACTCCGGGAACTCCATCAGGTCGCCCTCGATCGGGATGTACGGCTGCGGGTTGCCCAGGTTGAAGGCGCACGACTGCCGCCCGGTCAGGGCGATCGTGTTCCAGATGCCGGCGATCAGGTCCAGCCGGTTGGTGCTGATGTCGATATGGAGCAGCATGGCGGTCATCAGCGCGTCACGGGTGGCGGAGGGGCCGGTTTCCGGCACGTTGACGGGCGGGCCGTCCGCCACAACGCCCCACACCGGCAGGTCATCGATGCTGCCGTTCTGCCACTGAATGAAGCGCGAACCGACGTTGCCGATCCAGCCAAGCTGCCCGCGGAAATTGACCTGCAGCCAGGCGCCATCCGGCGAGCGCCCGGTGGCGGAGAGCACCTCATAGCGCGGCACGTTGCCGATCATGAAGTAAGCTTCGCTCGGCCCCGCCCGGAAGCGGATGCCGCTTTCCGGCAGGCGGATCGTGGCCGGGCCAAAGTGGCCGGTCGGCCCGGCGCGCGGGCCATCCCCCAGGTCAAAGACGGCGATGGGTGGGTCGCCCAGCGGCAGGCCGGAGGGGTCGCCGCTGACGACCACGACGGTGCGCTCCACCCAGCCTTCCTGCCCGAAGAAGTTGATCCGGTACCAGCGCCCGTTGCCGCTGCGCCCGTTGACGGGCACGACCTGCCCCTGCGCCAGCACGCCGATCACCTCGTGGCCGAGGGCCGGGGCGATGCGGACGTTGATCCGGTCGCGGTC
>CAZGYW010000490.1:0-2943 GCA_964530495.1 uncultured Anaerolineae bacterium | reverse complement strand
TATCTTCTGACTGAACCGTTGCCCTTCGGTAACATTTTCTTTTGATTTGACAGGGGATCGCAGCGTTCTGCGCCCAGAAGCGCCTATTCTAACCGTTTTCATACCCGGTGGTTATCCCCGGTGCCTTCCGGTTAGAAGGGTGGATATCCCCCTGGTTTCCCAAGCCGTGGCGAAGTTATCCCAAGTCTGGACAGGTTATCCACACAAATGTACGCACTTATCCACAGCGCTTCCCGGCGGGTACCCAACCGGCGCGGACCGGATCGTTTGAAAACTCATACCTGCCGGCTACCGGCCAGGGTGCCTGGGCCGCCGGCAGGCAGCCCGGCGCGGGCCGACCGGGCAGCCGCCGGCCCCGGATGGCTGGAATCCATTCCCGGGTTCTGCTATGCTTAGGGCATGACCACCCAGACCAAACTCCCCACTATTGAGCTACACGCCGGACGCAAAAAGGCCGTCCTGAACCACCACCCCTGGATTTTCTCGGGTGCGATCTACACGGTGCACGGCGACCCGCAGCCAGGTGACCTGGTGCGCGTGACCGATTCGCAGGGTGTGCACCTGGCCACCGGCTACTACAATCCCCAGTCGGCCATCCAGGTGCGTATCCTGAGCTGGGACGAGGGCGAGCGGATCGATGCCGGATTCTGGTGGCGGCGCATCCGCCAGGCGGTGAGCGCCCGCCCGGAGGAGAACCTGATCCACGCCGACGGCACCCCCAACGCCTACCGCCTGATCAACGCCGAGAACGACTACCTGCCCGGCCTGATCGTGGATCGCTACGGTGACTACCTGGTCCTGCAGGCCCTCACCCTGGGCATTGACCAGCGCAAGGACGAGATCGTCGCCATCCTGATGGACCAGCTCAAGCCGGCGGGCATCTACGAGCGCAGCGATGCCGACGTGCGCGAGAAGGAAGACATGCCCGCCGTGAGCGGGCTGCTGGCCGGGCAGGAGCCGCCCGACCTGCTGGAGATTGACGAGCACGGCCGCCGCTTCCTGGTGGACGTGCGGCGCGGCCACAAGACCGGCTTCTACCTGGACCAGCGCCAGAACCGGCTGGCGCTCGGCAACCTGCTGCGCACCGACCCCAACGCGCAGCGCCGCACCGTCCTGAACACATTCGGCTACACTGGCGGCTTCACCGTCTACGCCCTGGATGGGCTGGCCCGCCAGGTGATCACCGTCGAATCCTCCGAGGACGCGCTGGCCCTGGCGAAGAAGAACGTGGCCCTCAACGGCTTCCGCGTGCAGGACGCTGATTTCGTCGCGGCGGATGTGTTCCAGTACCTGCGCACCTGCCGCGATTCCCGCCAGGAATTCGACATCATCATCCTGGACCCGCCCAAGTTCGCCCATACCGCCCGCCAGGTGGAAAGCGCCGCACGCGGCTACAAAGACATCAACCTGCTGGCCCTCAAGCTGCTGCGGCCCGGCGGGCTGCTGATGACCTTCTCGTGCTCGGGCGGGGTCAGCGCGGACCTGTTCCGCAAGATCGTGTTCGGCGCGCTGGTGGATGCCGGGCGGGAGGCGCAGGTGATCGCGACGCTGGGGGCCGGGCCGGATCACCCGGTCGCGCTGACGTTTCCGGAGGGCGAATACCTCAAGGGCCTGCTGCTGCGCGTGTGGTAGCGGCATCGGCGGAGAAAGAACGGGCCATGGATTGGCGTGAGTTGCTGCGGGTTGACCCGGTGCCACCCCTGCTGGACACCGGTGACCCGGCGCTGGACTACTTCGTCCGGCGCGACCTGCTGGAAGAAAAGGTCGTGCCGGTCGTGTCCCTGTGGGAGCTGCCCGCCGTGGCGAAGATCGTCCGCAAGCAGCAGGAGGATGGCTCCTGGCGCTACGCCGGCAAGCACACCGCCCCCACCCACAACTACGACCTGCTGGAAACCTTCCGCCAGGTGGGCATCCTGGTGGAACAGTACGGGCTGACCCGCCAGCACCCCGCCATGGCCCGCGCCGCCGAGTACTTCTTTAGTTGCCAGACGGACGAAGGCGACTTCCGGGGCATCATCGGCAACCAGTACATGCCCTACTACAGCGGCGTGATCATGGAACGCCTGATCCGGGCCGGGTATGGGGATGATCCGCGCCTGGCCGCCGCCTTCGAGTGGCTGATCGCCGCCCGCCAGGCGGATGGTGGCTGGGCGGCGGCCTGCCGCACGCTCGGCATCCCCTGGGAGGAAGCGGATGCGCGCGGCCCGCTCCAGCCCGACCGTGCCAGACCGCACCAGCACCTGATGACCGGCATGGCCCTGCGCGCCTTCGCCGTCCATCCCACCTTCTGCACCCATCCCGCGGCCCGGATCGCCGCCGAACGGCTCAAAGAGCGCTTCTTCCACGCGGATGCCTACTCCGACCGGCGCACCCCCGACTACTGGCTCAAATTCCAGTATCCGTTCTGGTGGACGAATCTCCTGACCGGGCTGGACACGCTGGCCTGGCTGGGCTACCGGCGCACCGATCCGCAGGTCTTCGCCGCGCTGGAGTGGTTCTTTGAGAACCAGCAGCCCAACGGGCTGTGGCCGCTCCAGCCCGGCGCCGCACCTGACGCTGCCGACGACAAAGCCCGGTGGGTGGCGCTGGCGATTGGCCGCGTCTTCAAGCACTACTTCCGCTCCTGACGCAATTGCGCAAGCGCGGATAACGTTCGGATAGATGGACGCATCTAAGAGGCAGTCAGCGTCCACGAGCCTGGAGACACCCCCATGATTTTCGACCCGGAGATGGACAAACAGCGCCTGCTGGACCTCAACCGCACCGAGCATGACTTCCTGCGCCGCACGGTGGAAGCCGTGCCCGACTGGCACGATCACTGGTCGGTCAGGGATGCGCTGGCCCACGTCGCCGCGTGGGAGGAGCGTTTCCTGGGCTGGGTGGAAGCGGCCGAGCAGGGCGAGCGCCCCGACCGGCCCGTCACCGGCTACACGCCCGCCGACA
>CAZGYW010000489.1:0-2950 GCA_964530495.1 uncultured Anaerolineae bacterium | reverse complement strand
AGGAGATCGAGCGCCAGCGCTGGTCTGACCTGCCGCGCATGCTGGAGCCTACTGTCAAACGGAGCTGGCATATTGACAGCGCCAGGCAGCTGCCCCGCGCGGTGGCGCAGGCCTTCAATGCCATGTGCACCGGCCGGCCCGGCCCGGCCCTGATCACGCTGCCGATGGATGTGCAGGCCGACTCGGTGGAAGTCGATGCGCTGGATCCGCGCACCCGGCGGCCCCATGACCGTCCGGCGGGCGATCCGGCGGCGATCCGGCGGGCGGCGGAACTGCTGCTCCAGGCGCAGCGGCCGGTGATTGTGGCGGGCGGCGGCGTGATCCTCTCCGGGGCGGAAGCCGAGCTTCTGGCCCTGGCGGAGCATACCGGCGCCTGCGTGGTGACGACCATGCAGGGCAAGAGCGCCTTCCCGGAGCGGCATCCCCTCTACGCCTGGCATATGGGCACCAATGCCACGACCTGCGGCAACCACATGACCGTTAACGCGGATGTGATCCTGGCGGTGGGTGTGCGCTTCGCTGACAAGGCGACGTGTTCCTACCGGCCGGGCGAATCCTTCAGCATTCCGCCGACGAAGCTCATCCATGCGGATATCGACCCGTTCGAAATCGGCAAGAACTACCCGGTCGAGCTGGGCATTGTCGGGGATGCGAAAGCGGTTCTGGGCGGGCTGGTGGAGGCCGTCAGGGCGGTCGCCCCGCCCTGCGCCTGGCAGGAGACTGCCTACACCCGCGAAATCGCCGAGCAGGTCGCGGCCTGGTTCGCCAGCAACCGTGACCTGCGCGAAGCGGAGCGCACGCCGGTGACGATGGGGCGCGTGCTTACCGAGGTGCGCAAGGCATTGCCCCAGGATGGCATCGTCCTGACGTCATCCGGCAACGCGCAGGCGCAGGTCTTCCAGGAGATGGCGTTCAGCCGGTCGCGGACCTACGTTTCGGCGGGCGGGTTCAGCACCATGGGCTGGTCGTATCCGGCGGCCCTGGGCGCCAAGCTGGCCGCGCCGGATACGCCGGTCGTGGCGCTGATCGGGGATGGCGACTTCCTGATGACCTTCCAGGAGATCGCCACGGCGGTGCAGTATGACATCCCGGCGGTGGCGCTGGTGCTCAACAACCAGGGCTGGCAGGCCATCCGCGACCTGCAGAAGATCGCGTTTGGGGATGAGACGGACTACGCCACCATGTTCGAGCAGGATGACCGGCCGATCTCGCCCCACATCGCCAATGCCGCCGCGGCCTTCGGGGCCAATGCGGTGCGCATCACGCGCCCGGACGAAGTCGGGCCGGCGCTGGAGGCGGCGCTGGCGGCCAACCGGCCGGCCGTGATCGAAGTGATGGTTGACATGGACTTTGGGACGTCCGGCGGGCTGGCGCCCGGCTGGTGGGATGTGCCGATTCCGGAGTACTTCAAGGCGCAGTACGACGCCTACGTGCAGGCCCGGCGCGAAGAACGGGTATAGCGGGTCGTCTGGAACAGGACACGGTGAGCAGGGGAGTCAGGTATGCATGAGCACACTGAGCAACTGATTGGCGAGCTTCAGGAGCGGGCGCGCCAGATCCGGCTGGATACGCTCGAGATGGTCTACCGGCGGCAGGCCGGGCATCCCGGCGGGTCGTTCTCGGCGGCGGAGATCCTGGCGGCGCTGTACTTTCACCACCTCCGGATCGATCCGGAGCATCCGCGCTGGCCGGAGCGGGACCGGTTCATCCTGAGCAAGGGTCACGCCGCCGCGGCGCTGTACGTCGCGCTGGCGCGGCGGGGGTTCTTCCCGGTGGAGGACCTGGAGAAGTGGGGCCACCTTGACGGGCATCTGCAGGGCCACCCGGATCGCATCAAGACGCCGGGCGTTGAGATGTCCTCCGGTTTCCTGGGGCATGGCCTGTCGATCGGGGTGGGCATGGCCCTGGCGCAGCGCCTGGGCGGGCCACGCCATCACACCTATGTCCTGATGAGCGATGGCTGTATGCAATCGGGCGTCGCCTGGGAAGGCGCGCTGACGGCTGCCAAGTATCGCTGCCATGAAGTGACCGTGATCATGGACTACAACGATGTGCAGTTGGACGGGGCGGCCCATGACATCATGCCGCTGGAGCCGCTGGCCGACAAGTGGAAAGCGTTTGGCTTTGCCGTGCTGGAAATCAACGGTCACAACCTGCGGCAGGTGCTGGACGCCCTGGATACGGCGCTGGAGATTCACAGCATGCCGACGGTGATCCTGGCGCACACCACCAAGGGCAAAGGGGTCTCGTTTATGGAGAATACGGCAGCGTGGCATGGCGCGGTCCCCAATGCTGAACAATACGCCCGGGCGCGCGCTGAACTGATGGGAGAAGCATGATGGCTGAGATACCGCAACGCCAGGCTTACGGGATGGCCCTGGCCGAATACGGAGCTGTGAACCCGGATGTGGTCGTGCTCGATGCCGACGTGTCATCATCCACGCTGACCAGGTACTTCGCGGATCGCTACCCGGCGCGCTTTTTCAACCTGGGCGTTACGGAAGCGTCGATGGTTGATGTGGGGGTCGGGTTGGCGCTCGGCGGGAAGATTCCCTTCGTGAATACTTTCGCCGCGTTGCTGACGCTGCGCGCCTGCGAGCAGATCCGCACCTGTGTGGCGTATGCCAGTGCCAACGTCAAACTGATTGGCGGCTACAGTGGCCTTTCCGACTACAAGGACGGGCCGACGCACTTTGCGGTCAATGATGTGGCCCTGATGCGCGCCATGCCCAATCTGGTGGTGGTGGCGCCTGCGGACAACATCGAAGCGGCGCGCATGGTGCCGGCCATTGCCGAGCATGACGGGCCGGTCTACATGCGGATCAGCCGGGCGGCGGTGCCGGACGTGTTCGGCCCGGATCACCAGGTGCAGATCGGCAAAGGCGTTACGCTGCGGGCCGGGAGTGACGTCACGATCATCGGATCGGGTAGCATGCTGGGGCGCTGCTTG
>CAZGYW010000488.1:0-2960 GCA_964530495.1 uncultured Anaerolineae bacterium | reverse complement strand
TGTCGTTGTGCGCCGCCTGCGATCAGGCGACGGCCTGCAGTGTTTCGATCTCGTGTGCCGGAGCGTCTTCCGGCGCCACGAGCTGCTTGCCCGTGAGCTGCATGAAGACGTCTTCCAGCGTCGGCTCGTGGCCGTTGCGGCTGATCAGGCGCTTCAGGCCCTCGGGCGTGTCCTCCGCCACAATCCGCCCGTCATCCAGGATGGCGATGCGGTCGCACAGGCGGTCGGCCTCGCCCATGTCATGGGTCGTGATCAGGATCGTCGCGTCGTGCTTGTCGCGCAGCTCGTAGACGAACTCCTGCACCTCGTACTTCGAGCGCGGGTCAAGGCCGGTCGTCGGCTCGTCCAGCAGGAGCAGGATGGGCTGGGTCAGGAAGGCGCGCGCGATGGCGACCTTCTGCTGCATGCCGCGGCTCATCTCCTCCATCGGCTGGGTGTAGGTGCGCGCGTCCAGCCCCAGCCGCCCCAGGATCGCGATCGACTTCTCGCGGGCCTCGCGGCCGGTCATGCCGTACAGGCGCGCGCCGTACAGCAGGTTCTCCAGCGGGCTGAGCTTCTTGAAGAACGCCGCGTCCACCGAGACCCGGTTGATCATGCGCTTGACGTCCATCTCGCGCTTCGTGATGTCCAGGCCGAACACGTGCGTGCTGCCTTCGTCGGCCAGGAGCAGGGTGGAGAGCAGGCGTACGAGCGTGCTCTTGCCGGAGCCGTTCGGCCCCAGGATGCCGTAGATCTCTCCCCGGTGGACGTCCAGCGACACATCGCGCACCGCGGTCACTTCGCGCGGGCTGGTATCGGCCGGCTGCGTCCCGTTCGCGTGCCGCCAGCGTTCCCAGAAGGGCGGCTTTTGCACCTTGAAGCGCTTGGTCACATGCACCACATTGAGCGCATCCTGACTGCGATCAAGGCTCATTTTGATCTGGTTGGTCATCATCTTCTTCCCTGGTTAACCCACCCACACCGGGCGGGCTGCAATATCAAGTTTCTGTTCGGTGCCGCGGTCATGCCGCCTGGCGCGTCTGCGCGTCCAGCGGCATGGCGCCGGGCGTGGCGTCCTGCTTGCCCGCCCAGGCGCCCAGCGCCTGACCGGTCCGCAGCAGCAGCCGCCCGACCCGGGTCAGCAGCCAGCCGGTGCCGCATAGCAACCGGCACAGCAGCCAGCCGTCATAGTCCCGTGGCGCGCGAATGCCCAGAATCTCCCGGCACAGGTCCGGCCGGTGGGTCATATACTGAACGATCTGGTAAGTCCGCAAGTCATTCATCTGGTTCCCCTCTTTCATCCCAGATTCAGGTGTTGCACCACTCTGTAATACGAATAAACAGCCCGTCAGGACACACTTTTCCCCCCTCGCTCTCCCCTCTCGCCGCGGATGCGGCTCCGCTCCTCACCTGCTGTGGGCTTCCGCCGCCCCGGTTTCCCCTCCCGGCGCGGCGGCGGAAGCCCGTTCCCCCTCCCGCCGGCAACAAAAAGGCCGTGGGGAGTCCTTCCCCCCACGGCCAGAAGCAGGCTTGGCGCTCCCCCGTCCGGCGCGCGGCGCGAACAGGAGAATAAAAAGGCCGTGGGGTGCGCCCACGGCCTCGTGTTACCTCAGTATTAGCGGGTAACTACCGGCGAGCAGGCGCATTAGTCCCTGGGATGGCAACAGCACCGCCGAATTCGCGGAGCATCCACAGGCTGGTGGTAGTGATGCTGCTGAGCATGCGCCTTCTCCTTTCTTCAGTAGTCATGGAACAGTCTACTGGCAAAGCCGGTGGCTGTCAAGCGTACGCAGGCTTAAGATATGCAGCCCGCGCGGCGCAATACTTATCTTGCATTGATCCAACGGGCTCTATCAATGCAGCTTCCTGCACGCAGACTCTGACAATTCCCAAACAACATCCCGGCCTTAATCTGTTACAATAGTTTTGTCGTTCACTAACATATTACTTGCAACAGGAGTTCCATGATGGAAGAAATCGTCAAGCTGGTCGCAGGCAAGCTGGGTATTTCCGAAGACATCGCGCGCCAGGCGGTCGAACTGGTCCTGGGCCAGCTCAAGCAGCACTTCCCCGCCCCGATCGCCAGCTCAATCGACGGTCTGCTCTCCGGCAAGAGCGGCCTGGCGGACCTGGGGAATCTGGACCTGGGCGACCTCGCCAAGGGCAATGACGCCGGTGACCTGCTGGGCAAGCTCGGCGGGTTGTTCGGCAAGAAGTAGTCACCTTATTTCGCACTACGTTCACAAGAAGGGGAGATCATCATGGCCAAACTGACGTACATTGAAGGCATTGGCGAGCAGTACGCTGAGAAGCTCCGCGCCGCGGGCGTGCGCTCCACCGATGACCTGCTCAAGAAGGGTGCCGCCCCCCAGGGCCGCAAGGAACTGGCGGATCACGCCGGCGTGAGCGACAAGCTCATCCTGGAATGGGTCAACCACTGCGACCTGTTCCGCATCAAGGGTGTGGGCAGCGAGTATGCCGACCTGCTGGAAGCCGCCGGCGTGGACACCGTCCCCGAGCTGGCCAAGCGCAACATCCAGAACCTGCACCGCCGCATCCTGGAAGTGAACCTGGAGAAGAAGCTGGTGCGCCGCGTGCCCACCCTGCAGGAAGTCACCGCCTGGGTCGAGCAGGCCAAGAAGCTGGATCGCGTCATCACCTACTAGGACGCTCGCGGAGTGATCCGACTCCTGGCCAGCCGCGAACGGCGAGCCGGACAGATGGTGCCTCACCCGGGTGTGAGGCGGTGTACGGGCGGCTCGCGAGCCGCCCGTCGATTATGTACCACCCTCAGCCCCTTCCCGACAGTCCCAGGCCCCTTGCCCCTGACAGGGGGCTTTTGTGGTATGCTGGCCCGCAACCTGCCGGCCCGCGCCGCGTAACCACCACTAACACCACTTCCGCCCGGAGGAACACACCATGATCAACCGCCGCCCATCCCTGCTGCTCGCCGTGCTGGCCTTCGGGCTGGTGCTGATCGT
>CAZGYW010000487.1:1772-2964 GCA_964530495.1 uncultured Anaerolineae bacterium | reverse complement strand
TAGGTCATGATGTAGTTCATGCCCATCATGTCCCTGCCAAGCATCAGGTCGGCGGCGCGGATCGCCAGCGCGTTCTTGAGCGGGTTGCAGATCGGGGCATTCACCCCGGCCTGGATGAACCCGGTCAGGAACACGGTATTGAGCAGCTCGCGGTCCGGCATGCCGTGGCTGGCGTTGCTGGCCCCGGCCGTCATGTTGCAGCCGAACGCCTCCCGGATCATGCGTGCGGCGGTGAGCGTGGTCAGCACCGCTGTGTGATCCGCCCCCACGGTCAGCACCAGCGGGTCGATCAGGAAGTCCTCCGGCTTGATGCCCAGCTTCGCGCCGCGCTCCAGCAGCTTCTCGGCGACGGCCACCCGCGACTCGGGGTCGGTCGGGATGCCGTTGTCGTCCATGCACAGGCCGATCACCGCCGCGCCGTATTCGGCCACAATCGGCAGCACCTGGCTCAGCTTCTCTTCTTCCCCGTTGACGGAATTGACCAGCGCGCGGCCCCTGACGACCTTCAGCGCGGCGGCCAGCGCCTCCGGGTTGGCGGAGTCAACGCAGACCGGGACGCCGACCGTGTCCTGCACGATCTGCACGGCGCGCGGCAGCAGGGCCACTTCGTCCACCCCGGCCGCGCCCACGTTGACATCCAGCACGGTCGCGCCGGCTTCAACCTGGGCCACGGCGTCCGCCGCGATGCGGCTCAGGTCGCCGGCCTGCAGTTCCGCGCTGAAGACTTTGCGCCCGGTCGGGTTGATGCGCTCCCCGATCATGACGGTCGGCTGGTCCGGGCCGATGATGGTTTGCGCGCTGCTGCCGCTGAGTATCGTATGCATGGGTTGTTTCCCCCTCGTGGTGGCGAATGAGCAGGACGGTTTCCTGTGCGCCCAATTATGGCCGGATCAGGCTGTTTCGCAAACCGGTTGCGGGGCGCGGATCACACGTCCAGAACTGACGATGCTCTTACCCCCATCCCGCGCAGGGGTGCAGCCCCTGCGTCCGCCCTTCCCCCAAAATGAGGGCAGGGCACGATCCTGCCGCACCCAACCGGCTGTTTTCCCCGCCCTCGGGTCTGGGGGCGGGGTGGCGCGACGACCGTCGCGCCGGGGGGGGGGTGTTTGGCGCCGGCTCGACGCCACAGGAAGGGTTGTAGATCGGAAGAGCGGCGGGTAGGGGAGAGTGTAGGGTTGGGGGGGGGGGGGGG
>CAZGYW010000487.1:0-1762 GCA_964530495.1 uncultured Anaerolineae bacterium | reverse complement strand
GGCGATGTGCGCGCCCCCCACACCGGCCCACCGTGGTGGGTGGGCCTGGTGCTTACGAGGGGGGTGCCGCGATCAGTCGATGCCGCGCATGCGCGGGTCGAGCGCGTCGCGCAGGCCGTCGCCCAGGAAGTTGAAGGCGAACATGATCAGGAACAGGGCGATGGCCGGGAAGATGGCCTGGTTCGGGTAGCTGCTGATGGTCTGCGCGCCTTCGGAGATCATTGAGCCCCAGCTGGGAGTGGGCGCGTTGACGCCCAGGCCGATGAAGCTCAGGAAGGCCTCGTAGCTGATGTAGGTCGGGATGGTCAGGGTCTCGGCCACGATCAGCGGGCCGAGCACGTTGGGCATGACATGGCGGAACATGATCGCCCAGCGGTTGGCGCCCAGCGAGCGCGCCGCCAGGACGTAGTCCCGCTCACGGGCGGAGAGCACCTCCCCGCGGGTGAGGCGCGCCAGCCCGACCCAGGACGTGATCCCGACACCGATGAAGATGAACAGCATGCCGCCCATCGAGCGGTCGGCCAGGTACAGGGTGTAGCCCAGCGTCCCGGCCTGGCTGGATTCGTTGAACGCGCCGCGGAAGTAGGCCATCATCAGGATGATGACCAGCAGGGTGGGGAAGGCGTAGAAAATATCGACCACACGCATGATGATGTTGTCGGTGCGGCCGCCGAAGAAGCCCGCGGCCAGTCCCAGGGGCACCCCCAGCGCCATGGAGATGATCGGACCCACAAAGGCAATGGTCAGCGACACCCGCGAGCCGTAGATGATCCGGCTCAGGATATCGCGGCCGAGGTGATCTGCGCCGAGGAAGTACTTGTCGCTCAGAGTCACGTAGCCGCCGTCATCTTTGGCTTTCATGACCGGGAAGAGGTCGATCACCCACTGCGGCGCGGCGTTGTTTTCCATCAAGGATTGGGTCGCATAGCCCTGGGGCGCAAGCTGGACGGCGAAAAGCGCCGTCAGGATGAGCAGGATGATGACTATCAGGCCCAGAATAGCCATGCGGTTGCGGGCCAGGCGCTTGAGCGCGTCCACCCACAGGTTATCCCCCTGGTGGTAGTCCTCGGCGAGGGAAACGATGTTCGTGCTGGTCGGTTGGTTTTGAGTAGCGGTCATTGTGCCCTGTTCCTGCGATCCACTTACGAGTACTGAATGCGTGGATCCAGCCAGACGTAAACGATATCCACGAACAGATTGGCCAGGATGACGAACGTCGCCAGGAGCAGCGTAGTACCCATGATCACCGGGTAGTCGCGGTTGGTGATGCTCGTCACGAAGAATTTGCCCATCCCCGGAATGCCAAAGATGAGTTCTGCCACAAAGCTGCCGGTGGCCAGGAACGCGAAGAGCGGCCCGAGGGTGGTGACCACCGGGATCAGGGCGTTCTTGAGGGCGTGCAGGCCGACGACCGCCCGTTCGTGGAGGCCCTTGGCGCGCGCGGTGCGGATGTAATCCTCGTTCATGACCTGCAGCAGTGAGGCGCGGGTCAGTCGTGCCAGGCGGGCCGACTGGGCGAAGCCCAGGGCGAAGGCCGGCATGATCAGGTGCGCGAACGTGCCCCAGCCGGTCGGCGGCAGCCATTTGAGCTGCACGCCAAAGAGGTAACGCAGGATTGGCCCGGAGACGATGACCGGGATCGACACACCGATGATCGCCACGCCCATCGACAGGTAGTCCCAGCGGAGATCGGAAGAGCGTCGTGTAGGAAAGAGTGTAGGATAGGTGTAGATCTCGGTGGTCGCCGTATCATTAAAAAAAA
>CAZGYW010000486.1:2504-2969 GCA_964530495.1 uncultured Anaerolineae bacterium | reverse complement strand
TCAAGAGGCAAGGCAAGAGGCTACATCGAAGCCTCAAAAGAGGAACACAAGCATCTTGAGGAATTTGCGGAGAAACTCAACTCAACTGTAAAGGATGTGTTATCTTCAAAGATAGCTAAGCAGAATCGAGACTGAGCTACACAACCCACACGCTATCTAATCGGCAGCAGCAAGACTCAACACTGAACTTGGTTATCCCCTCACTTCTTGCCAGCCGGGTCATCCACGCCGAACATGCCCTGCTCCCCGGCCAGGCCGCGCAGCACCCGCAGCCAGCTATCGCCTTCCTCGCCCATGAACTCGCCCGTATGGCGGTGGTCGTGCATCTCCGCGAACTGGTCCAGGTCCTTGAGCAGCGCCGCCCAGATCGCGCGCTGGATTGCGGCGATGGCGCGCTGGTCGGCGGGCGCAGCGGCGCGCAGGGCCATCCGCAGGTGGGGCAGGCACAGCCCCTCGGAGGCACGG
>CAZGYW010000486.1:0-2494 GCA_964530495.1 uncultured Anaerolineae bacterium | reverse complement strand
GGCTTCCGCCAGCTTCGGGTTGGTGATGTGCTCCCCGATCGTGCGGGTATACATCGCCTCGGAGGTCGCCCGGATCTCGCAGGCCATACACGCTTTCGGCGGCTCCAGCGCATCCGCCAGTGAGGAGCTAGGCGCGGCGCTCCCGCCCCCGCTGAGCAAACGTGACAACCCCGACCGGGCCGCAGCGGCGGGTTGGCCCGCGCCATCCAGGTCGCGCAGCGCCGCCTGCAGCGCGCCGCGGTAGAACAGGCCGATGTTCAGCAGCGCCCCGCGGAAGGCCTCCGCCAGGTGCCAGGCGTGCGTGTTGCACAGCCCGCGCCCGGCGCGGAAGCGTTCGTGTACTTCCGGGAACTTGTAGCCCTCAAACAGCATCGAGTGCAGGAAGCTCTCCACGTCACTCTTCGTGGCCCGGCAGACCGGGCAGCCCGGCTTCTTGAACGCTTCAATCAGGCCGATCATGCTCAGGGGGGTGGTCATGCGGCGGCTCCTCGCTCACTGCGTGTGCGGTCAGGGCATTTCCCGTAAATGGGAAAAACGGCTATTCGCTGCGCGCCCCGCGGATCACATCCACGGCGCGCAGGTATTCGTAGGCCTCATCCGCCGTGGCGAACCACAGCGCCATCGCATCCCGCCGGGTCAGGGTCGCGAGCTTGCTTTCGATCACATGGCCAAGCCCGCTCTGGCCGATCATGAGCCACCTGGCCAGCCGGGTATGGCGGAAGACCGGCAGCGCCGCTGTGACCACCTCCAGGACCTCAAGCTGCGGGTTTTTTGTCAGGTCCAGGACAAGGTACAACCCGCGGTCAGCCGCTTCCAGCGCCTCGTGAACCGCCCGGAAGGCCGCCTCCATCTCCGCTTTCTGCACCTGGTGCTGCCAGCTCATCAGCAGCGCCGGGTAGCCCAGCAGCGGCTCCACACTCACTGACGGCACATACTCGGTCATCAGTCCCCCTCCACTTGCCGTAGGGTATGCATCAAACGCGCTACGGCGCTTCGCGCAGCCGCCAGGCCAGCCCGCTGTAGCGCGCCGCGATCTTGTCATTGCGGACGGCGATCGCGATTGCCTTGCGCGTTCCCACCAGCACCACGACCTGCCGCGCGCGGGTAACGCCGGTGTACAGCAGGTTGCGCTGGAGCATCATGTAGTGCTGGGTCAGCACCGGCATGACGACCACCGGGTACTCGCTGCCCTGGCTCTTATGGACCGAGATCGCGTAGGCGTGGGTCAGCTCGTCGCATTCCGCGAAGTCGTAATGGATCGCGCGCCCTTCCACCCGCACGATCATCTCCTGCGCCTCAAAGTCGAAAGCGTAGATGCGGCCGATATCGCCATTGTAGACGTCTTTGTCATAGTTGTTGCGGAGCTGCATCACCTTGTCGCCGACGCGGTACAGGCGGCCCAGCATGCGCCGTTCGGCGGCGCGCCCCGGCGGGTTGAGCGCGGCCTGCAGCGCCTGGTTGAGCGCCTCCACGCCCGCCGCGCCCCGGTACATCGGCACCAGCACCTGCACGTCCTCCAGCGGGTCCACGCCGAAACGCGCCGGGAGCCGGTTCTGCACCACGTCGACCACCAGCTGCGCGGCGGCTTCGGGGTCTTCCTCCCCGAAGAAGAAGAAGTCGTCACCCGTGTTGCCGGTATCCGGCGGCTCCCCGGCATTGATGCGGTGCGCGTTGCGAATGATCAGGCTGCCGCCTTCCTGGCGGAAGATCGTCGCCAGGCGCGTGACGGGCAGCCGCTCGCTGCGGATCAGGTCGCGCAGCACATCCCCCGCCCCCACGCTCGGCAACTGGTCCACGTCCCCCACCAGCAGCAGGTGCGTCGCCGGCGGGATGGCCTTGAGCAGGTTGTAGAACAGGGACAGGTCGATCATGGACGCCTCGTCCACCACGACCATATCCGCGTCCAGCGGGTGATCCTCGTTGCTGGTAAAGCCTTCCGCCGGGCTGTAGCCCAGCAAACGGTGGATCGTCTGGGCGGGCTGGCCGGTGGCCTCAGCCAGCCGCTTGGCGGCGCGCCCGGTCGGGCTGCACAGCAGGAAGCGGTGGCCGGTCTGGAGCAGGGCCGCGATCACGGTGCGCAGCGTGCTGGTCTTGCCGGTGCCCGGCCCGCCGGTCAGGACGGAGACCTTGCTGGTCAGCGCCTGGCGCACCGCGCCGCGCTGCTGCTCCGTCAGCGTGATCGGGGAGTCCGTCCGCAGCGCGGCGAAGAAGGGGGCCCACTGCACGGCGCGGAGGTCGCTCAGGCGGCTGTCCGGCGCGTCCAGCATGGCGCGCAGCCGTTTGGACGCGCCAACCTCGGAATAGTACATGGCGGGCAGGTAGACGGCTTCCCACTCCACGCCGAAATCGCCGGACGGCACATGGTCGATCTCGATCTCACCGCCGGCCGGCAGATCCAGAGTCATCAGGGACTCAACGGTCTTCTGGCCCGGGTTTACAATGTCGATCAGGCGCTTGTGGGTGCGGCGCTCGAACTGCTCGCGGCTGTCCTTGT
>CAZGYW010000485.1:0-2969 GCA_964530495.1 uncultured Anaerolineae bacterium | reverse complement strand
GAGATCTACACCCTATCCTACACTCTTTCCCTACACGACGTCTTCCGATCTTCCAGCCCGTTCATCGCCAGCAGATCGTCCAGCGTCAGCCCGTAGCGGGCCGCGATGCTCCACAGCGACTCGCCCGCCTGGACGGTATGCGTGGTTGGCGCCGGGATGGGCGTGCGGGTCGGCGGCGGAGACTGGCCCGGCGCCAGGCGAATCACGATCACGTCGCCCGGCTGGAGGACGTATTCCTGCGCCAGCCCGTTGAGGTCAAGCAACTCGTCCAGCGTCAGGCCGTAGCGCGCCGCAATCGACCAGGCGCTCTGCCCCTCCTGCACGGTGTGGGACAGTGGCTCCGGCGGCGGAATGGACACCCCCTCCGGCAGGTGCACGTACACCTCGTCGCCGGGGAACAGGATCGGATCGTCCGCGAGGGCGTTAAGACGCAGCAGCTCGGCCAGGTCAACCTCGTACACAGCGGCGATGTCCCAGGCGGTCTGGCCCATCTGCACCACGTGGACCAGCGCGCCATCTTCGCGCGGCTCGGCGCGAGTGACCGGGATGACCACAATCGGCGGCGGCGCCTGGCGGGCAGCCTGGCCGCCTGCCGGCGGGGTGTAGCCGGTCGGCGAGCCGGCCACCAGCACGTAGATGTTCTGGCTGCCGTAGCGGGCGTAGCCCACACCGACGTGGGCGTAGCGGGTGGAGACCAGCGTGGCATAGTGGATCGGGCTGTTCTCCCACCAGATCAAACCCTGGCGCGGGGAGAGATTCGTGCCAACCACGAAGTTTTCCGCCACGTAGCCGGGGTACCCGGCGGCGGTGGCCCGCTGCTGGGGGGAGCTGCCCCCCGCCCCGGTGTGGCCGAATGTCCCGTTGGCGGCCATCCAGTCCGCATGACCCTGGGCGGCGGCCATCAGCGCACCGTCGACACCCAGCGCCGCCAGCCCGCGCGCGGCGCGAAACTCGTTGACCAGGCTGATTACTTCCCCGGAAGACTGGGCACGGGCGGGAATGGTGCTGTGCAGCAGCCCGCCCAGCAGCACGGCGGGCAGGACGAGCAGGAGGATCGCAAGTCGGGTACGCATGGCGCGGAATCATACCGCCCCGCCCGCGGCAGGGCAAACGGCCGCACTGACGCCGATCCGCAGCAAAAAAGCGGCTCCCGGGTGGGGAGCCGCCTGCATGAATGTGATTTTGCGGTGAGCGCTTACTACTTCCTGGCGCTGCCTTCGATCAGGTTGCGGGCCTTGACCGCGATCTTCTGCACCGGGGTCGGCTCGACCTTTGGCAGCGTGACAGTCAGGATGCCGTTCTCCAGCTCGGCTTCGGCCTTTTCAAAGTTGACCTCGTCCGGCAGGCGCACCGCCCGGCTATACTTGCCGTAGCGCAGCTCGCGCCGGTGCCAGTTCTCCTGCTTGTCCTCATGCTCGGAGCGGGTCTCGCCGGAGATCGTCAGCACGCCGTCCTTGACTTCGATGGTGATGTCCTCCTGCTTGACGCCGGGGATGGCGGCCCGGACAACGACGTGCTTGTCGTCGCTGGAGATGTCGAGCGCCAGCGGGCTGGTGGTTTCGGCTTCATCCGGGAAGGGCACCAGGTCGCGCTCCAGCAGATCCATCATGCGCTGCATCTCACGGAATGGATTGTAGCGGTTGTATCGCATCAACATGGGTATATCCTCCTGTAAATCTGTGTTCTGACCTTCAGTATCGCCAGTGAATGTCAAAAGAACGTAAGCGCTCCATCAGAACACCGTAAAAATGCCCGGCGGGCAACAAAAACAGGGGCGGTTGATCCGCCCCCGTTGCCCGCAACTCACCGGATACGCGCCAGCTACCCGCCGCTGGAAGACTCGCGGATCGCCCCGTCCGGCAGGTAGCCGTGTTCCGCGTACCAGGCCAGCGCATCATGGATCGTCTGCCGGATCGGGCGCGGCGCGTAGCCCAGCTCGCGCGCCGCGTGCGCATGGCTCACCCGCGGGTTGCCGCTCAGTTCCTCCAACGCGACTTCCGTCAGCCGGGCCGGGACGCCGCGCAGCCGGCTGACAGCTTTGTTGAGCGGCACATACAGGCGGGCCAGGGCCATCGGCCACACGGTGCGCGGGGCGGGCACGCCGGTCAGGTGTTCCACCAGCCGGGCGACACCGCGCAGGGTCAGGTACTGGCCGGAGAGCAGGTACTGCGCTCCGGCGGGGCCATGCTCCTCCGCCCGCAGCGCGCCTTCCACCACATCGCGCACGTCCACCCAGTCGCAGCCCCCGGCGAGCAGGTACGGCAGCCGCCCGCGAGCCAGGTCCAGCAACACGCTGCCGAACAGCGACGGGCCGCGGTCGCCCGGCCCAACGATCCCCGTCGGGTTGACGATCACGGCGTCCAGCCCGCGCGCCACCGCCGCCTGCACCGCCTGCTGGCCCGCGGCCTTGGAGCGGTTGTAGGGCGCGCTGCGCGCATCTGTGATCAGCGGGGCGCATTCATCCAGCGGGATGTCATGCGGCTCCTGGTCCAGGGCGTGAAAGGAGCTGAAGTGCACCAGCCGCCGCACGCCGCAGGCCAGGCATGCTTCCACGACGTTGCGCGCCCCGCCCGCGTTGATCGCCTCCACCAGCGGCCACTCGTCCGGCTGGATCGAGATGAAGCTGGCCAGGTGGTAGACGACCTCCGCCCCGGCGAAGGCCCGCGCCAGCGAGTCCGGGTTCCGCACGTCACCGTAGACAATCTCAACATCCAACCCTTCCAGCGCGGGACGCTCGCCCTCATGCAGAAGCATGGCCCGCACCGGACGCTCCCGGGCCAGCAGCGCCCGCACCAGGGTGCTCCCCACGAATCCGGCCGCGCCGGTTACGACAACAGGCATAACAGCTCCTTCACTCAACGGGGGCGAAGTTACTTATCTCGGAGATCGGAGTCACCGATCTCCGAGATCGGAATGGCTTTGTTGAATGAATACGACGGATAGGCGCATTGGTCCACGATGATGCTAAA
>CAZGYW010000484.1:0-2970 GCA_964530495.1 uncultured Anaerolineae bacterium | reverse complement strand
ATCCGATGACGGCAGCGATTGGCACATCGCCGGGGGGGAGCTGTACTTCCGGGTGACCGACGCCGAAGCGCCTTACCGCGGGCTGTTCTTCGAGTACAAGGGCCGGCTGTACATGCTGAAGCGCTTCGATAACGGCACGTACTCGAAGCTCCTGGTCAACGGAATGCCGGGCGGCGTGGCCACCGGCACGCAGAGCACGACCACGCTGCAGGATACGACGCGCTCGATGGCGACCAACTTCTTCGCCGGCTGCATCCTGAAGCTGACGCGCGGCACGGGCAGCGACCAGCCCCAGCCCTGGCGGCTGATCGTGAGCAACAACGCTAACACGTTCACAGTCAGCCCGGCGTGGGACGTTGCGCCGGTAGCCGGCTCGACGGAATACGCGGTGGTGGCCGCCGACAACTTTATCGAGGTGACGGCGTTCGACGCCAACTACAACGTGCAGGTGACGGACGTGCTGCCGGTCAACGGGGCGGTCTATATCGCCAATGGCGACGGCACGGCGATGGTGCGTCTGGTGGTGCTCAACAGCGCCGGGACGTACACCTATGACTGGTCGGACCTGGGCGGCTACACCGCCGGCAGCGCAGCCGAGACCGGGCAGTTCAGCCACCTGCGCTATGCCGGGGATGAGGACGGCAACTTTATCTGGGGCGCAAAGGGCGGTTATCCGGCGGTGCTGCAGAAGGCGGCGGCGGTGGACCACAGCGCATCGGTCGGGGCCAGCCTGAGCTTCGCGGCCTACGACGGCGGCGCGGGATTGGTGGGCGACGCCGGCGAGCGCATCAACGGGCTGGAGCAGGTGGGCGAGTTCGGCGCGGTGTGGGCGCTCAAGGAAGGCACATCCCACGAGATCTATAACGGGCGGGCTTACTCGAAGAACGCAGTCGAGCAGGCGGCCGCCGGCGACTACCGCAGCGGGCGGGCGCACTGCACGTTTGGGACGTACCTGTTCCAGAACTTCCACGGCACTTTCATCTTGCGCTATTACGACGGCATCTGGGATACGATCTGGCCGGGGAAGGTGGACGTGCCGCTGCCAACCAACCGCCAGGGCGAGTGGGCGGACCTGGTCAGCTATGCCGGGATGGTAATCGGCTGCATCGACGGCGGGGTAGGCTCGTACTCGTCGATCTGGATGTACAACGAGCGCGGCTGGCACGAGATGTACCGCGCGCCGGATATCGGGATGCGCATCCGCGATCTGTTCGTCCAGAAGATCCCCGGCGACCACGTCGACCGGCTGTGGTTTGTGTGCGGCACGGATGTCATGTGGCTGCCGCTGAGCGTCGACCCGCACAATCACCCGTTCGTGCTGTATAACTTCTACCCGTTCAACTGGGGGGCGTCGCTGTACTCGTCCTATTTCTATGCGGCCATGAACGAGCTGGACAAGTATTACCACAGCCTGACCGTGGCCCTGGACCAGTCGCCCGAGACGATCCTGTACACGGCGGTGCGCGTGACGGCCAGCGTCAGTAGTTGGCTGACGGACAGCGGCTACGTGTACTACGGTATTTGCGACGGCCCGGCCGACAGCGTGAGCCTGGATGTGACCGGCAAGCGCATGGGCCTGGGGCTGCACCTGACCACCACTAACGGCGGGTACACGCCGCGCATCACCCAGACCGTGCTGAAGCTTTTGCGCCGCGATCCGGCGGACCACTACTTCATGTTTGCGGCGCTCCTGGAGGACCGGGGCAGCGACCTGCTCGGGTATCCTGACGAGATCATCAGCTGGCTGACCAAGTACAACCGGCTGATCGCACTGGAGAACAGCGCCACGCCGGTGACGGTGGACAGCGTCAATGCGGCCATCGACGGCAAGAGTGTGTTTGTCAACCGGGTCAGCCTGCAGCCGGCGAAGGTGATGCTGGCAGACGGCCGCTCCGGGTATATCTGCGAGATACAAGGAATTGAGGCATGAAGAAACTACTGATCGTCATCCTGATCCTGGTGGTCCTGGCGACTGCGGCGGCGGCGCCGCTGGCGAAAGTCAAGTTCACCACCATTGCGCGCGGCGTGCCGGACACGATCCAGCCGGGCGACGTGCTGCAGTGCAAGGTGGTGGCCGACATTTACGAGGTCGGGCAGCCGGGGCGCTACGGCGTGTCCATGGTTTGCAAACAGGGGCGCATCGTTATTCGTGAGCGCCGCTGATATCTACCTGCGCCAGGGGATGTTCGACAGCCTGAACGAATATCTCCTGGCGAAGGCGATGGACGAGGAGGAGCTGCGCTACCGGCCGCAGGTGCGGCTGTTTGCGCCGGCGGGCGTGCGCGGCTCGATCAAGATCGACTACGAAGTCTACAACCCGTTCACCCTGCCGGTGGAGCTGTACGGCGAGTACTGGCATACCGGGCAGATGGGCGCGGACGACCGCCTGCGCGAGCTGATGATCTTCCAGCGCTACAAGCGCCACGTGTACCGGGTGTGGGGCAACGAGAGCGACACGATCGAGAAATGCCGCATGGTTGCCCGGCGGCTCAAGTCGGGCGAGACGATCAGCCGGTAAGAACAACCCGCCGGCTGCAGACGGCGGGTTGTCTTTGTATACAGTCTTTTATGCTACGTGCAATATGTCCTCGAACAGCTTGCGCGAACAGACAAAACTCACCCCAGCGGGATCACAGTTTCGATATCGGTGCCGGGTAGGACGGCGACGATCTCGCCGCTGATGCGGCGCTCGCCCTTTAGCCGGACGGCGCGGATGGTCTTGATGACGCCGCGCAGGGCCAGCTGCCGGCTGCGGAAGTCGGGCTGCTCGAGCTGCAGGCGGGCGTCCAGCGCGGCGCGCTGCGCCTGGACGGGATCGAGACCAGCGACCAGGGCCAGGCGCTTGCGCTCGCCGGCTTCGGCTTTCGCCAGCTCCTGGCGCTGCCTGGCTTCGGCCTCCTCTGGCGTCAGCGTCGCCAGCTTCGCGGCCAGCCGCGGGTTGTCCGGCAACACCATCAGCGGCCGTTCCTC
>CAZGYW010000483.1:0-2976 GCA_964530495.1 uncultured Anaerolineae bacterium | reverse complement strand
ACTCTGGCGCAGACGGTCACTGCAGGGAAGGCGACCGTATTCACCGATTACGTGACGATGCTCGATCGTGCCAGGCCGGATGCTGTGTACATCGCGCTGCCGCCGGACGCGCACACCGATGAGGTGGAGCAGGCCGCCCGGCGGGGTATCCACGTGTTCATCGAGAAGCCGATCGCGCTCTCCATGGATACGGCCTGGCGCATGGTGGACGCGGCCGAGCGCGCCGGGATTGTGACCCAGGTGGACTTCCAGTTCCGCTTTGGCGCGGCGGTCAGGCACGTCGTCCAGCACATGGCCTCCGGGACGGCCGGGCAGCCTGGCCTGATGCTGGCCCGCTACTTCTGTAACAGCCTGCACGCGCCCTGGTGGCGGCAGAAGGACAAGAGCGGCGGGCAGCTTGTGGAGCAGGTGATCCACATGATCGACCTGCTGCGCCACTTCCTGGGGGAGCCGGAAGCGGTCTTCAGCCGCCAGGCGAACCTCTTCCACCGGGACGTTTCCGATTACACGGTGGAAGATGTCAGCGGGACAGTGGTCAGCTTCAGGAGTGGGGCGCTGGGCGTGATCGCGGCCACCAACGGCGCGATCCCCGGCCAGTGGCTCAACCAGTACCACCTGGTGACGCGCAACCTGACCGCCGACTTCACCGACGCCAACCATGCGATGATCGCCTACACGGCGGAGACGCCGCCGCGCATCGAGCAATTCGGCGCGGAGGACAGCCCGTGGGCGGCCGCCGCGGCGGACTTCATCGCGGCCATCAAGGAGAACCGGCCGGCGCAGGTCCCGCTGCGCGAAGGTGCGCTGACGCTGGCCCTGGCCCTGGCCGCGGCGGAATCGGCCGAGCGGCGGCAGGAAGTCCTGCTGAACCTGTGAGGAGGGGCTGCTGCGCCGCCGGGTGGATGAGGGGCCGCCGGCGGCCCAGCAGGATGGCGCGGGGATTGCCCGCCGGAAAGGAAGCGACATGCGCCTGAGCCAGGAGCAACTCGCGCACCTGGAGGAGATGGCCTACCAGATTCGCCGCCTGAGCATCGAGATGATCACCTGTGGCCGCTGGGGGCACATCGGCGGCTCACTTTCTATGGCGGAAGTCCTGGCTGCGCTGTACTTCCACCAGATGCGCCTGGACACTGCTAACCCGGACTGGGATGAGCGCGACCGGCTGGTGCTCTCCAAGGCGCACGGCTCGCCGGCGCTCTACGCGGCCCTGGCGCTGCGCGGCTTTTTCCCCGTGGATGACCTGTACACCTACTGCGAGATCGGCGGGATCGAGGGCCATACCGACATGACCCGCACCCGCGGGCTGGAATCGTCGGGCGGGCCGCTGGGCATGGGGTTGTCCGTAGCGGTGGGGATGGCGCTGGGCCTGCGCTTCAAAGAGAATCCGCTGGCCCGCGTCTACTGCATCCTGGGTGACGGCGAGACGAACGAGGGGAATGTGTGGGAAGCCGCCATGGCCGCCGCCCACTACCACCTGGACACCCTGATCGCCATCGTGGACTACAACAAGGTGATGGCCAAAGGCTTTGTGTGGGACCTGATGAGCATTGAGCCGTACGCGGCCAAGTGGTCGGCTTTCGGCTGGGACGTGCTGGAGGTCGACGGGCACGATCTGGAGGAGGTGACGGGCGCGCTGCACCGGGCGCGCTGGGTGCTGCCGCGCGGCAGGCCGATCGTCCTGATCGCGCATACGGCCAAGGGCCACGGGCTGGACGTGGCGGAGTTCAACTACCGCTGGCACACCCAGGCACCCGACCCGGCCACGGCCGACAGCATGCTGCGCGAGCTGGCGCGCCGGTACGGTCGTGCGGAGGAGGGCTACAGCCGGCTGGTGGGCGATGCTGGAAAGGAAACCTTCTATGGCGGAGAGTAGCGGCGGGGAGCGCATGGAAATGCGCGACGCCTTCGGGCAGGCGCTGGTCGAGCTTGGCCGCGAGCATGCCAACATGATCGTGCTGGACGCCGACCTGCACACCTCCTCCAAGGCCCAGTACTTCAAAAAGGCCTTTCCCGATCGCTTCATCCAGGTGGGGATCGCGGAGCAGAACCTGTTCGGCATCGCTGCCGGGCTGGCCCTGACGGGCTTCATCCCCTTTCCCAGCACGTTCGCCGTGTTTGCCACCCGCCGCGCCCTGGACCAGGTGGCGATTTCGATCTGCTATCCGAAGCTCAACGTCAAGATTCCCGGCTCGTACGTGGGCCTGCCTACCAGCCGCGCCGGGGCGTCGCACAACTGTATCGAGGACATTGCCGTGATGCGCGCGCTGCCCAACATGCGGGTGGCTGACCCTGGCACGAACCGCGATCTGCGGGCAGCGATGCGCGCCGCGATCGCCGTCCAGGGGCCGGTGTACTTTCGCGTCACCCGCTACACGCTGCCGGAATACTTCGGGCCGGATCATGCCTTCGAATGGGGGAAGGGCGTGTGCCTGCGCGAGGGCCGCGATGTGACGCTGTTCGGCACCGGGATGATGACCGGCCACTGCATGGCCGCCGCCGACCTGCTGGCGGAGGCGAGAGTCAGCGCGGAGGTGGTGCATCTGGCCTCGATCAAGCCGATTGATCGCGCGCTGATCGTGGACTCGGTGCGGCGTACGGGTTGCGCCGTCACGGCGGAGAATGCCAGCATCATCGGCGGCTTCGGCGCGGCGGTGGCTGAGGTGCTGGCCGAGGAGTACCCGGCGCCGCTGCGCCGCATCGGGGTGCGCGACCGCTGGGTGGAAAGCGGCAGCACCGGCGCGCTGTTCGCCCACCACGGGATGCAGCCCGCCGACATCGCCGAGGCCGCGCTGGCGGCCATCGCGCACAAACGCGGGAGGACGGATCTGCCATGAGCCGCATCGACGAGGTGGATGCCGCCCGCCTGTTTGCGGACACGCTCAAGGTCACGGGTGTGGCCCATACCGGCCTCGAACCGGAAGGCGATCCGCGGCTGCTGGGCAAGCGCCTGGGGCTGATCAATGGTTCCTCGTGGAT